>CACVSR010000112.1 GCA_902756775.1 uncultured Lachnospiraceae bacterium
CATTTTTAAGCATGACTATATACTGAATATCAGGAATAATTAAAAATGAGTAGATTAAAAAAATAAAGTTATAATGTTATTTAATTAAATATTTTAAGCTGAAACTCCGAAAATTCAAGGGTTCCTTTCGTTCTGCCCGAAAAATATTTACAAAGCGGCGGGATGGGTCTATCCTTCGCTCATACCTGCAGGAACACAAAACAAGATCGACACGGGCCGGAGCAAGGCGGCCGCGCAAGTGCAGAAAAGCGTAAGAGGAACCGCGCAGAGCCCGGTCGAGAGAAAGAGGAAAAGGAAACAGACAGCAGATCAGATTCAGCAGAACCAGGAAAAGAGGAGTACAGCATCATGAGAACACGTCTGGAATCAGATTCTATCGGAACAAAAGCAGTACCGGAAAACGCCTATTACGGCGTGCAGTCCCTGCGGGCACAGGAAAATTTTCAGATTACCGGGCACCCGATGAACCCTGTTTTTCTGAAAAATCTGGCGCTGATTAAAAAAGCGGCGGCGATTACCAATCTTGCGGCCGGCAGGCTGGACGCGCAGGTTGCGGAAGCGATCATAAAGGCTAGCGAGGAAGTGATGGACGGCTCCTTCCGGGAGGAATTTATTGTAGATGCTGTTCAGGGCGGCGCGGGAACAAGCGCAAATATGAACATGAACGAGGTTATCGCCAACAGGGCCTGTGAAATCCTGGGCGCCCGTAAGGGAGACTACAGTACGGTGCATCCGAATGATCACGTCAATATGGCGCAGTCCACGAATGACGTTATTCCGACGGCCGGCAAGCTGACGGTTCTGGATCTCCTGCATCCTCTGGAGGGAGAATTAAAGCGGCTTCACAGCGCGCTCTTGAAAAAGTCCGATGAATTTGATGATGTCATTAAGATGGGGCGCACGCAGCTGCAGGACGCGGTTCCGATGCGCCTGGGTCAGGCGTTTCATGCCTATGCGGTTATGGCAGAACGTGACAGAAAAAGAATTTCAGACATCAGCCGTGAGATGCTGAGCGTCAATCTCGGAGGTACAGCAATCGGAACGTCCATCAATGTGTCTGAAAAGTATCTGGACAATATTGTTCCGAATCTGGCTTCGCTTTCCGGATATCCCCTTGTGCAGGCCGACGACCTGTTCGACGCGACGGAGAACCTGGACGGTTTTGTGGCTGTCTCCGGAGCATTGAAAACCTGTGCCATGGATCTTTCCAAAATGTGCAATGATCTCCGTCTCCTTTCCTCCGGACCGAAAACCGGTCTTGCGGAGATCAGCCTGCCGGCGAAACAGAATGGCTCTTCCATTATGCCGGGCAAAGTAAATCCGGTCATTCCGGAGGTTGTCACACAGGTGGCCTATCTGGTGGCCGGGCATGATGTGACCATCGCTATGGCGGCGGAAGCAGGGCAGATGGAGCTGAACGCGTTTGAGCCGGTTGCCTTCTACAACCTGTTCGAGTCCATAGAGGCCATGGAGGGAGCAGTCCGGACTCTGACCGATAACTGTATCGCAGGAATCCGGGCAAATCGTACCCGATGCCGTGCACTCATGGAGAGCAGCGCGGGCGTTGCAACCGCCCTTTCCCCGTATCTCGGCTACAAAAAATCCGCGGAGATCGCAAAGCAGGCCGTTCGGGAGGACAGAACCGTCCGGGAAATCGTTCTTACGGATGGCCTGATGACCGAACAGGAACTGAGCCGCGTCCTGGATCCCTGGAGCATGACAGGGGTGCGCGCCGGCTCCAGACAGGCCATGTAAGCGCCGGCCTGCGGCGGAAATCCGAAAACCTTCCGAAAGCGTTGAAAAGATCTAAGCAGACGCGCTATGATGATGCCAGGGCGAGAAACCATGCCCCGTGGGGATGCAGAAGCAGAATAGAGCTGTGGAAGCGTCCCGCCTGCGGGTGTGAAAGGGCAGAAGCGCAGAAGAGTAAAAAATCGGGAGGGCATAAGATGAATCACTGGGTCAGGGCGAGATTTACACCGAATCTTCCGCTGGGAAAAGACGGAACGCGGGTGACGGCTTCCGCGGAGCACCGGTCGGCGGCAAGGGAAGCCGCAAAGGAGGGCATGGTTCTCCTGAAGAACGAAAATGAGGTGCTTCCTCTGTGTCCCGGCGCAAGGGTGGCTCTTTTCGGAAAGGGAACCATCGACTATGTAAAAGGGGGCGGCGGTTCCGGAGACGTCGCTTCTCCTTATGTACACAACATTCTGGACGGGCTTCTGGCGTTAAGTGACGAGGTGGCTGTATTTCCGGACAGTGCGGAATTTTATCGGCATTATGTGCAGGAGGCATACAGCCAGGGAGGAATTCCGGGGCTGATTCCGGAACCTGAGGTTCCCGGAGACCTGCTGCAGAGAGCGGCGGCATGGACGGACACGGCGGTTGTCTCCTTCAGCCGCTATTCCGGCGAGGGGTGGGACCGCAAATCGGATTTCGGCGGCCCGGAGTATGAGCCGGAGGACGGATTTACCCATATTCATCTGGCGGACACGATTTTTCAGCACTCGGACTTTTACCTGACGGAGGCGGAGAACCGGATGCTTCAGGATGTGACCGCGCATTTTCCAAAGGTCATCGTCCTCCTGAATGTGGGAGGCATGGCTGATACACGCTGGATCCGGGACAATGACGCCATTTCCGCGGCGCTGATTACCTGGCAGGGTGGCATGGAGGGCGGCGATGCGGCGGCGGAACTGCTGATGGGTCACGGCAGTCCTTCCGGGAAGCTGGCAGATACCTTTGCCGGAACCCTGGAGGATTATCCTTCCACAGAGGGATTTCATGCGTCGGATGGATACGTGGATTATACGGACGATATCTATGTGGGCTACCGCTATTTTGAGACCATACCGGGCGCGGCGGAAAAGGTCGTATATCCTTTCGGGTACGGTCTTTCCTATACATCCTTTGCCCTTACGGATGCGACGGGGTGGACAGAGCAGCCGGGAAAGGGTGGACAAGGGGAAGGAACGTTCTCCGCGGAGGTGCACATTTCTCTCTGTATCACCAATACCGGAAAGTATCCGGGCAAAGAGGTGGTGCAGCTTTATTACAGCGCGCCGCAGGGACTTCTGGGAAAGCCTTTGCGCGTGCTGGGAGATTACCGGAAAACGCGGCTGTTGGAACCGGGAGAAAGACAGAGGATAGAGTTCGTGCTTCCTGCGGAGCGGATGGCCAGCTATGATGATATGGGAAAAATCTGCAAATCTGCCTGGGTGCTGGAGGCTGGAGAATATCATTTCTATGTGGGTACAGATGTGCGCGGACAGCTTCAGCCCGCCGCCGGGAGCTGCAAAGCGGCGCACAATGGCGGAGGATGCGGAAGCGCCGGGAAACCGGAGTGCCCGGACGCAGACCGGAAAGTTCTGGAAGGGGAGAAATCCGGCACGGGTGTATTTTCCTGGAATCTGGAAGAAAACGTAGTGACAAAACAGTGCAGCGCGCGGCTTGTTCCCGAAAAGCTGGAAAAGCGCATGCTGGCGGACGGATCATATGAAAAGCTTCCTCTCCGGGAGCAGTCTGATCCGGACGAAAATATTTTCACTCCGCTGAAATATCCGGAGGAGATCGAGTGCATAGCCCCGGAGGTCCGTTACCGGAAGTCCCGTCCCGCCTATCAGGCGCCGGAGTGTCCGCAGCTGGCAGATGTTGCGGAAGGGAAAATGACGCTGCAGGAGTTCATTCAGTCGCTTTCAGACGAGGATCTGACCTGGCTTCTGTCCGGAACGCCGAACACCGGCTGCGCCAATACCTTCGGATGGGGAAATCTTCCGGAATCGGGGATTCCCAATATCATGACGGAGGACGGACCCGCAGGAGTCCGGTTTGAGGAGGAGACCGGCGTGCGTACCACGGCCTTCCCCTGCTCCACACTCCTGGCCTGCACCTGGAATCCGGATGCGGTCTACGAGGTCGGACGGGCCGGCGGAGAAGAGGCGAGGGAAAACAACATCTATGTTTGGCTTACCCCTGCCGTAAACATTCACCGGAGCCCGCTGTGCGGAAGAAATTTTGAGTATTATTCGGAGGATCCGTTCCTGGCGGGAAAACAGGCGGCGGCCATGGTGCGCGGCATACAGAGCAGCCATGTGGCGGCCTGCCTGAAGCACTTTGCGCTGAACAACAAGGAGACAAACCGCAAGAATTCTGATTCCCGTGTTTCGGAGCGTGCGGCACGGGAAATCTACCTGAAACAGTTTGAAATTGTGATCCGTGAGGCCAACCCCTGGTCGGTAATGTCCAGCTATAACCTGATTAACGGCTGCCGGGCTTCGGAAAACCATGACCTTCTGACCGGAATTTTGCGGGAAGAGTGGGGGTATGACGGCACGGTGACAACCGACTGGTGGGGACTGGGAGAGCAGTACAAGGAGTGCGTGGCCGGAAATGACGTAAAAATGGGCTGCGGATTCCCGGACCGCCTGCAAGAGGCAATGGAAAAGGGGGCAGTGACCCGCAGCCAGATGGAAACAGCGGCCAGGCATATCCTGACCACTATCCTGCGGCTGGATGACTGAAGGAGTCTCTTTGCTTCACAATGAAGCACTCTTTTCAGCGCTTTTTCTTAAGTCGCGTTCTTCCGACTCCGGTCGGGAAGATTCATAAAAAACCGGATGACAAAGGGCATGGTGATGGCTGCTGTAAGAACTTCAGCTATGCCCTGACACCATTCCAGACCGGTAAGTCCGAAAAGAGAGGTCAGAAGAATTACCAGCGGAATCAGCAGAATGCCGCGGCGGAGAGAGGCCATGAAGGAGGCGGTTTTTGCCTTTCCGATGGATTGAAACATCATATCTCCGTAGACGGAAAGAGGGCTGATGAACATGCCGATGCATTGGATCCGAAGCATCTTTCCGCCGATACGGATCACCTCCGGATCGTCCCGGAACCATGCAATCAGTTGCGGCGCAAAGATCCATGCCAGAACACTGAGGGCGGCCATCAGAAGTAAAGCGGATTTCAGAGAGTAAAAAAAGCCTTCCTTTACCCGCCGGTAGATTTTGGCGCCGTAGTTAAAGGCGGAAACCGGCTGGAATCCCTGTCCGATTCCGATGGTGACGCAGTTCAGGAACATGACAATCCGGGTGACGATGGAGACAGCTGCCACGGCGGCATCTCCATAGACGCCGGCAAAATTATTTAAGACCATGGTGGACAGGGAGTTCAGTCCCTGCCGGAGCAGAGAGGGAGTTCCGGTCATCACAATGTTATGGATCAGGCGGCTGTTCCACACAAAATACCGTGGTGCGAAGCTGCTCTGTGTTTTTCCCCTCAGATAAGGAAGGAGCAGGATAAAGAAGCTGACGTACTGGGAGACGGCTGTGGACAG
>CACVSR010000113.1 GCA_902756775.1 uncultured Lachnospiraceae bacterium
CTCTCGCATCGCTAACAGGCATTCGCATTTTCGTGCCGCATGCGCGTCACTTCATGCTCATACCTGTTGTCGTCGCTAAAGCATGACCGGGTCTGCATGCAAGCATGCGCCCGTTCCTGCTTTGCGACTGGACTTATCAATAAAAATATCACGAAAGAAGGTGAGCCAATGGTAGTTGAACTTGAAAACATGAAGCAGGAAATCCGCTCCTACGAGCAGCCGTTGGTCGAAGTGAGGGATTCACTTTGACCTCGCCAGTAAAGAGCAGAGGATAGAAGAACTGCAGAGAAAGATGGAGGAGCCGAATTTCTGGGATAATCCGGAGGAGGCTCAGAAACAGACCATCGAGCTGGGAAATCTGAAGGACGACCTGGAGAAGTACAAAAAGCTGGAAACGGACAAAGAAGACATCGAGACGATGATCGAGATGGGTGAGGAAGAAGACGATGAGTCCGTGGTCCCGGAAATCCGGGAGATGCTGGACGAGTTTATCGAAACGCTGGACAATATGCGGATAAAAACGCTGCTGTCCGGAGAATACGATTCCAACAATGCCATTCTTCGTCTGAATGCCGGTGCAGGCGGAACGGAGGCCATGGACTGGTGCTCCATGCTCTACCGTATGTACTGCAGATGGGCGGAGAGGAAAGGTTTCCGGATTGAAGAGCTGGATTATCTGGAAGGCGATGAGGCCGGGATTAAATCGGTCACTTTCCAGGTAGACGGAGAAAATGCCTATGGGCTTCTGAAGTCCGAGAAGGGAGTCCATCGTCTGGTGCGTATTTCGCCTTTTAATGCGAACGGGAAGAGACAGACATCCTTTGTTTCCTGCGATGTCATGCCGGATATCGAGCAGGATATCGACATAGAGGTAAAGGATGAGGATATCCGTGTAGATACCTATCGCTCCAGCGGTGCAGGCGGACAGCACATTAACAAGACCTCTTCGGCTATCCGTATTACCCATCTTCCGACCGGAATTGTGGTGACCTGCCAGAATGAGCGGTCACAGCACATGAACAAAGATAAGGCCATGCAGATGCTGAAGGCAAAGCTGTATCTTCTGGAACAGGAAAAACAGGAGGAAAAGCTGAGCGGAATCCGCGGCGAGGTGACAGATATCGCCTGGGGTCATCAGATTCGGTCTTATGTTTTGCAGCCGTACACCATGGTAAAGGATCTCCGGACGAACTATGAGCGTCCGCAGGCAGATGCCGTACTGGACGGCGACTTGGATCCGTTTATCAATGCGTATCTGAAATGGATGGCGCTGAAGAAAAAGGGGCAGACAGCTCAGCAGTAAAATGTTTCCGTACCGAAAATCCGGTACGGAATTTTTTTACGGTACGGCTGGTCGTGCTGGCTCTTCCATATGCAGAGGGGGAGGTTTTTATGCAGTTGAAATGGCTGTAAGAAGGGCAGATGCCATATGGAGGAAGCTAAGTGTCTGGTTCTGACGGACGCTATGCAGGGGTCTGAAAAAGATTTAGGACTTGCGCGGCAAGACTTATTGTGTTACCATCCATGAGTGGCAGACAGATGTATTTCTGTGACGAACGCACATGGAGGATTTTCATGGGGGATACCTATTATCTGGTCAGAGAAAAAGCCGTTCCGGAAGTTCTGCTGAAGGTTCTGCAGGCCCGGCGGCTGATCGAAGAACGCCGTATGACGGTCCAGCAGGCCACCGAACAGGCGGGCATCAGCCGGAGTTCTTTTTATAAATATCAGGATGATATTTATCCGTTTCACGATACGGCAAAAGGAAAAACCATTACGATTGTACTCCAGGTGAAGGATGAAACAGGAATTCTTTCGGATGTCCTGCATGTGATTGCGGAATATCACGGCAACATTCTGACGATCCATCAGTCCATACCCTTAAATGGTGTGGCCACGCTTACCATCAGCGTGGAAATCCCTCAGCAGGGCGATGTAGCCGGAATGCTCAGCAAAATCGAAGAGCGGTCCGGTGTGCGGGAGCTCCGCATTCTGGGAAGAGAATAGAAATAAGATTGACGTAAAACCGTCATAGGCGGAAAGAGAGGAAACGGGAGTATGATAAAAATTGCTGTTCTCGGATATGGAACTGTCGGTTCCGGAGTGGTAGAGGTGATTGAGAAAAATCACGATTCTATAAACAAAAAGGCAGCAGATGAGATTGAAATCAAATATGTTCTGGATCTTCGGGATTTTCCCGGAGACCCGGTGGAGAAGGTGCTTGTTCATGACTACAATGTTATCCTGAATGATCCGGAAGTCAGCATTGTGGTGGAGACGATGGGAGGCCTTCATCCGGCTTATGAATTTACAAAACAGGCGCTGGAAGCGGGGAAAAATGTCTGTACCTCAAATAAGGAGCTGGTGGCGGAATACGGTACGGAACTGGTGCGGATTGCCGAAAAAAAGGACATCAACTATCTGTTTGAGGCAAGCTGCGGCGGAGGAATTCCGATTATCCGGCCGTTAAACTCCTCTCTTACCGCGGATGAGATTGACGAGATTGATGGAATCCTGAATGGAACCACCAATTATATTCTGACCAAGATGGCTGTGGACGGCCTGGACTTCGATGAGGCGCTGAAGGAAGCACAGCAGAACGGTTATGCGGAGAGAAATCCCGAAGCGGATATTGAAGGATATGACGCGTGCCGCAAGATAGCCATTCTTTCTTCCCTTGCCTACGGTGCGCATGTAGATTACAGAGATATTTACACAGAGGGAATTACAAAGATCACAGCGACAGACATCAAGTACGCGCAGAGCCTGGGAGCCAGTATTAAACTGCTTGCTACAAGTAAAAAAGTACATGACGGTTTTTACGCGATGGTCAGTCCGGTCATGATTAATGCGCATAATCCGCTTTACAGTGTGCAGGGCGTTTTTAACGCCATTTTTATCCATGGCAATGTGCTGGGTGATGCCATGTTTTACGGAAGCGGGGCGGGAAAGCTGCCGACAGCAAGCGCGGTTGTTGCAGATGTGGTGGACTGCGCAAAGCATCTGCACAAGCACATCATCATGAACTGGAGCAGCCGTCCGCTGAAACTTATGGATATTGAAAATGTGCGCAACCGCTTCTTTGTCCGCATGGAAGGCTGCATGGCGCAGGAGATTGTCAGAGTAAACAGCGTGTTTGGGGATGTGGAAAGCTTTAGTGTTCCCGGAATAACAGGGGAATTTGCCTTTATCACGGAGAAGATGCCGGAACATGAATTCCGGGAGGGAATTACCCAGCTGAAGGGAATCCGCAGCACCATCCGGGTAGGGTTCTGAACTCCAAAAGAAATCTTCAGAAAAAATAGTGCAGAGCTTTCTGCGGTCATGCTCAGTAGATATTGAGTTATGACTGCGGAGAGCTTTTTGTATTTGAAGTGATATTGTTACAACGGAGAGAGGCATTCTGTGCGGTTGGCTTGCAAATCCTGCGGAATCCATGTATTCTAGTACATGCGGTATACAGGCGGACATTTCCTGTTCAGGAAAAGCTGCCTGCCGAAAAATCCGATTTTGCACCGGCCGGAGGGGATTTTGCGGAGGATCCGGCAGAAGGAGTGTGCTATGCAGAAAAAAAGCAAACCATATTATATAACGACGGCCATAGCCTATGCGTCAGGCAAGCCGCATATCGGAAATACTTATGAAATTGTTCTGGCGGACAGCATTGCCAGGTTCCGCAGAATGCAGGGATACGATGTCTTTTTTCAGACCGGTACAGATGAACACGGAATGAAAATTGAGGCCAAGGCGGAAGAAAAGGGCTGTACTCCCAAACAGTACGTGGATGATGTGTCCGGAGAAATCCACCGCATCTGGGATCTGATGAATACCTCTTATGATAAGTTTATTCGTACGACGGACGAGGATCATGTCAGGCAGGTTCAGAAGATGTTCCGCAAAATGTATGAAAAAGGGGATATCTATAAAGGTAAGTATGAGGGGTGGTACTGTACGCCCTGTGAATCTTTCTGGACAGAATCCCAGCTGGTAGACGGGAAGTGTCCGGACTGCGGGCGTCCGGTTACCAGGGCTTCCGAGGAAGCTTACTTCTTTAAGATGAGCAAGTACGCGCCGAAACTGATTGATTACATCAACACGCATCCGGAATTTATTCAGCCTGTCTCACGTAAGAACGAGATGATGAATAACTTCCTGCTTCCGGGGCTGCAGGATCTCTGTGTTTCCAGAACATCCTTTACCTGGGGCATTCCGGTGGATTTTGATCCGAAGCATGTGGTTTATGTGTGGCTGGATGCGCTTACAAACTATATTACAGGTATCGGATATGATGTAGATGGAAATAGTTCGGAACAGTTCCGGAAATACTGGCCGGCGGATCTGCATCTGATCGGTAAGGATATTATCCGCTTCCATACCATTTACTGGCCGATTTTCCTGATGTCCCTGGATCTTCCTCTGCCGAGGCAGGTGTTTGGCCATCCCTGGCTCCTTCAGGCGGATGGAAAAATGAGTAAGTCGAAAGGCAATGTCATTTATGCGGATGATCTGGTAGATCTTTTTGGCGTGGATGCCGTGCGTTATTTCGTTCTTCATGAGATGCCGTTTGAAAATGACGGGGTGATCAGCTGGGATCTGATGGTAGAGCGGCTGAATTCCGACCTGGCCAATACACTCGGAAATCTGGTTAACCGCACAATCGCCATGAGCAATAAATATTTTGGCGGTATTGTGGATAACAAGGGCGTGGCCGAGCCTGTGGATGAAGACCTGAAATCAGTGGTTACAGGGACTGCGCCGCGGGTAGAAGAAAAAATGGAGCAGCTCAGGGTGGCGGATGCCATTACCGAGATATTCGCCCTTTTCAAGCGCTGCAACAAATATATCGACGAGACCGCTCCCTGGGTGCTGGCGAAGGATGAGGCGAAAAAAGACCGTCTGGCAACCGTCTTGTACAATCTGGCGGAGAGTATTTCCATCGGAGCATCGCTTCTGAAGCCGTTTATGCCGGAAACATCAGAAAGAATTCTTGCACAGCTTCATACCGCAGAGAGAGCCTATGAGACACTGGATGCCTTCGGTCTGTATCCATCCGGTACGAGGGTAACGGAAAAACCGGAAATTTTGTTCGCCCGCATGGACATTAAAGATGTCATGGATAAGGTAGAAGCGAAAAATCCCGAAGCGGCTCAAAGCAAAGAGAGTCAGGGAGACGTGCCGGCGGATAAGAAGGAAAATGCTGAAAAAGAGCTTCATGTGAAACCGAAGCCGGAAATTACTTACGATGACTTTGCAAAGTGCCAGTTTGCTGTAGGTGAGATTCTATCCTGCGAAGAGGTTCCGAAATC
>CACVSR010000114.1 GCA_902756775.1 uncultured Lachnospiraceae bacterium
AGGCAAATGTCAAGTGTTTTTTGAAAAAAGGTGGAGAAAAAATAAAAATGGAATCTCAGAAGCCTTATAAATACGGGCTTAGAGATTCCGAGAGTCTATTAATGGTAAAAGGAGAAAATCAGAAGCTCAAAATGCTTTATCTTGTCAAGATTTTTACAGAATGGACCGATGATTCTCATTTTTTAACTCTGCAGGAGATTATTACAAAATTAAATGAGTACGGTGTCAATGCTGACAGAAAAACATTATATCTGGATTTTGACGAGCTGAAACTTTTTGGATTTGACATCATTAAAGAAAAGATAGGGCGTAACACCTATTACCATATAGGAAACAGAAAATTTGAATTAGCAGAGTTGAAACTGCTTGTAGACTCGGTACAGGCAGCTAAATTCATCACAGAAAGTAAGTCAAAAGCATTGATTCAAAAGCTGGAAAGCCTGGTCAGCACATATGAGGCAAAACAGCTGCAGCGTCAGGTTGTAATGACGGGGCGGATCAAGGCTGTGAATAAAACCGTTTACAACAACGTAGACTGTATTCATTCGGCAATCGGCGCTGGTAAGCAGATCACTTTTCACTATTTTCAATGGGATGTAAATGGAAATCAAGTACTTCGCCATGATGGCGCTCTGTATCAGGTGAGTCCCTGGTGTCTGATGTGGGATGACGAATACTATTACCTGGTTGCCTATGATTCAAAGGTCTCCTGTATCCGGCATTACCGTGTTGACAAAATGAAAGATATTTCCATTTCTGATAAAAGCCGAGAGGGACAAAAGAATTTCCGTGAATTCGATATGGCTAAATATTCTAAGAGTGTCTTTGGTATGTTTGGAGGTGAAGAGACCAAAGTAACTCTCGAATGCCGTAACGAGATGGCGGGGGTGATCATAGACCGATTCGGTAAAGACGTACCACGTTTTCCAAAAGATAACGGAACCTTCTCTATTCATGTAAACGTTATTCCTAGCGGGCAGTTTCTGGGATGGATCATCGGACTGGGTGAAGGTGTAAAAATCACCGGACCAGACCATGTGGTAAAACAGATGGAAGAAAAAGCCAGGACATTGAGGATCCAATATCCGGAAGTTTTTAGATAAATTATGATCTTCTGGAAAATATCACAGCTCTTGACCCGAATTGCGCATTTGGCCGTTTAGGTCACATTTTCCCTGCGTAGCTCCTGGCAGCTTTTGACCTGAATCGCGTTTTGGGCGATTCAGGTCTATTTCCACCTATAAATCCTTACCAGATAGCCTGATCATGGCCTGATCAGGAAATGCGGGAACGTGAATAGACTTCACATCATGATTTTCAGGGCTTCCCTATCATGCTTCTCAGGATTTATTCTGAAAATACGGCGCCAGAAGCGCAGCCACATTGGAAATTGGCATGGTCTGGAGGATAATTTTCCCAGGTCCGCGGACTACGGTATTAAAAACGCCCTCGCCGCCCAAAAGCATATTTTTCACTCCGGGAACGGTCACTACTTCCATGCTGCAGGTTTCATCCATGGCCGCCAGATAACCGGTGTCCACAATCATTTCCTGTCCTTCTTTCAGGATATATTCGCAGCCATAGCCGTCTATTTCAATAAAAGCGGTTCCCTGGCCGGAGAGCTTCTGCATGACAAATCCCTCTCCTCCGAAAAGACCTTTTCCGAGGCTCTTCTGAAAGTACATGGACAGCTCCACACTTTCCTGTGCGGCAAGATAAGCCTTTTTCTGCACGATTACGCTTTTTCCCGGCGCAATTTCGATTGCATTGATCGAGCCAGGAAAACTGGAGGCAAAGGCAATCATTCCTTCTCCATTCTGTGCTGTGTACCGGTTCTGGAAAATGCTCTCACCAGAGAACATCCTTCCAAACATTTTCTTGAGTCCTCCGCCGGAAGTGGTTTCCATTTTCATGTTGGGAGTCATCCAGCTCATGCTTCCGCTCTCGGTCATCATCGCTTCTCCGGCCTGCAGATAGCACTCCACCACCGGAAGGTTGCCGCCTTTTATTTCATACCTCATAAAACGCTCCTTTCTCAGAATCCGCTGATTCTGTAAACGATAAATTCTGTCGCCGACTTATCCGCCCTGTCCTCTGTCAGGCCTACCAGCACGGTACCGTCTGACAGCCTTGCTGCTGTACTGATCCAGGGATAATCTGTTCCGAAAAGCTCACTGTCCTCTGCCGATCCCAGCAGGCTGCCGTCACTCTTCCAGAAGAGCACTTTTCTCATATTTCCATCCAGACCGATAAATCCGTTTTCGGTCTCCTGCACATTTGTGATGCTTCCCAGGGACTGTTCTCCGCCGTATTCCTGATTTCCAAGCTCCATCTGCTGATTGCCTTCGGTGTCCAGAATCCAGATAGCTTCATTCTCCGTGTCCACATCTGCGCCTGCGAGAAAGATATGATTTTCACTCAGGCAGGCGGTCTTTAACCTGTCCTGAGTAATAGCCGGCCACGCTTCTTTTGACGCCTTATTCCCGTCAAAGACTACTTTCTCCGTCTCTGAGCCGTAAAACCAGGAAATCCCCCAGGTTCCGCTGCTGTGTATAACAGCCTTGTCAATATCGTCGTTTGTCGCAATGACCGCACCGTCTTTTACCGTAAGCATTGGTGACATAAAACCTGTCAGATACAGATTTCCGCTCTGGTCTGCAGAAATCTCTTCATAATCATCATCCAGCTCCATCGTGCTTTTCAGTGCCAGCGTATCTCCCAGTGTGTACTCATAAAGAACATTATCCAGCAGTACATACAGGCTCTCTCCCACAGAAACGATTCTCCCGCTGAAAATGTCGTACGCCAGAAGCGGCTCCTCAAACGGAACCCACACAGCGGTTATCGTGGTATCTGCGATCATCTTGGAGTGTTCGCTGTCGGTAGAAAATGCTTCCCCCTCCCACGGCCAGGGATAATCTTCATTCCCGGTATCTTCCAGATGAAATGCCAGGTTCTTGATCAGCTTATCCACCTCCGGATCTGAGTACTCGCCTGTTATACTGACCTTTACCGTGGTTCCGGAGCCGACATCTCTTCCCATATAGGTCAGAACCGGTTCCCCCCAGCTGGTCGTTTCAGAGACAACGCAGGGAACCCCGCCGATGTTTTCCTGCTCTACTGACTTGTCTGCTACAAGGGCGTGCGCGTCAATACCGGAGGCATGGAGAAAATCCCGGTACCCGCCGCAGTCTTCCACGGTAGCGGTAATTCCCACAGATAACAGGACTTCATCCCCCTGCTTATATTCCAGCCGTCCATAGCTGCTGGTCTCGCTGTCGCCCTTGTCGTCTTCATTCTCTGTCCAGCCTTCCGGATAATAAATATCCCAGAGTGTCATTTCCATGTGTGTGCCGCTGGTATCCCTGCTTTCAGCGGATGCCGCTTCGTCCGTTCCGTATTCCTGTTCCGCCCCCGCAGAAGAAGCAGACACTTCCGCCTTCACACTTTCCGTATCCGCGGATGCAGAACCGGAGGAAACTGCGCTCTCACTCCCCTCTTTTTCAAAACGGAAGCTGACTCCTTCATATTCAATATACAAATGGCCGTCTTTTTCATTCATCTCCAGGGTATCTGTGGAATCCTTAATTTTTACACCGTTTTCTGTTTCTTCCCAGGTGCCGCTCTCCACTTCGTCATCAATGTGTGCCTCGCAGGATCCATCTTCCTTTAAAGTAATAGAGAATTCGTCCATAAAATCCGATACGGAAAATTCCATTCCTGACATTTCGGCTGAGACGGCATTCCACTTACCCAGATATTTGCTTTCTTTCATATTCTTTCCGCCGCATCCGGCTAATGCCGATGCCAAAAGGCACATGATACAGAATACTACCAGCACAGAACCTCTTTTCAGTGAATGACGCTTCTTCTGTTTCATTGTAATGCCTCCTTCCCCAATCTTTCTTCATCGTGTATAATAGTTTCAGAATCTTTTTACTATCGTGTGCGCACTGATGTCTTACACTGTTTAATATACTGATAGTTCTGTTTTTGTCCCCATCTGAAACCCCCGTTTTGAGGGGAAAAATGAAAAAAAGATAGAATTTACAGGTGGCTGCGTATGAAAAAACATGCTTTATTATTATTTCTGCTCTCTTTTCTGCTTCTGACCTGTCAGACGGTTCTGTCCTCCTGCTTCGGAGGAAGCCATCTGAATTCTTCGGATCCCGTAACGCTGACCTTCTGGCATGTGTACGGAGAACAGGTGAGTTCTCCGATGAACCTTCTGGTGCAGGAATTTAACGAAACGGTCGGCATGAAGAAGGGAATCGTTATAAATGTGACCCGGATGTCGAATGCTTCCGATATAGGAGAGCAGCTGCTGGCCGCACAGGCTGAGGAACCCGGCGCAGGCAGCATGCCGGACCTGTTTCTGTGCTACCCCGGAACGGCAGCGCTCCTGGAGCCGGAGAACCTGCTAAACTGGTCAGATTACTTTTCCACGGAAGAGCTGGACTCCTATGTAGATGCTTTCGTGGAAGAGGGAGTTTTGCAGGATCGTCTGTGTGTCTTCCCCCTCTGTAAATCCACCCGGCTTCTTTATATAAACGGAACGGAATTTGACCGTTTTCAGGCGGATACCGATATCGGCTACAGCAGTCTGCGGACCTGGGACGGATTTTTCCGCACAGCAAAGAGGTACCGGGAATGGTCGGGCGGAAAGCCTTTCTGCGCGTTTGACTACCTGATCCAGAATGTAGATCTCTGCGCACGGGAAGCAGGGGCAGACCAGATCATAAAGAATGGTTATTATGACTGCTCCGATCCGGTGCTGCGAAGCACCTGGAAACAGTTCGCCGAGGCACTGATCCGGGGCGATATCATAATCTCTGACCTTTACGCCAATACCCAGATGATGACCGGCGAAGTCCCTGCCGGAGCCGGTTCCAGTGCCGCTGTTCTTTATTTTAATGACACAGTTACTTTTTCCGACAACACCACAGAGCCCATGAATCTGAAGGTACTTCCTCTTCCCTCTTCCAGCAGTCCGGAATCGGGTTCGGATCCGCTGGCTCCTCAGACAGGCTGCGGGATCTGCGCCCTGAAAACAGACAGCGTAAAGGCTGAAGCCGCCTCGGTTTTTCTTCACTGGCTCACGGAAAGCGAGCGCAACCTGGATTTTGCCGCAGAAACGGGATATTTTCCCGTAACCGAAGAAGCTTTTGAGTCGATTGACAGCTACAGTTTTCAGGATCCTTCCTACCGTTCTGTATACAATGCCATCCGGATAGTAAAAAACACCTGCCGGTTTGTGCCGCTTCCTTCGGACAGCGGCTTTATCGAAAAAACCAACCG
>CACVSR010000115.1 GCA_902756775.1 uncultured Lachnospiraceae bacterium
GCCATTCACAAGGATCTGGAGACACGGTTCGCTGATTTTACCAGGGAAGGAACCATGACTATTTCCTATTCCTATTCTTATATGAATAATCCGGATATCGTGAAGGAATGGGTTGGCGAAATCCAGGCGGAGTTCCCGGGTTATAAAATTTACGGAGAACCATTGGCACTTTCCATCGGCTGTCATATCGGAGAAGGCGCGCTTGCAGTCACCTGCCAGCATGTACTGACCTGATAAAGATTCCTCAGAATATTATTACTACAAATAATAGGAGCTTTGCTATTAAAAGTACAAAAAAGATGTGATGCTTTTTGTGCCAGAAAAAACATTTGAGAGAACACAAAAGTACACTAAAGCGTGATGGTCCAGGCAGAATTCGGGATTGACAAGTTCCGAAAAAAATGATTTAATATGCTAGTATGCCGCGCAGAGAGGTAGAAGTGTCGGCTTTACCGGCCACCAAATCTGGCGAGTTTTTTAAATTAGGAGGTGTCCTATGTACGCAATTATTGCAACTGGCGGAAAACAGTACAAAGTAGCAGAAGGTGATGAGGTACGCGTGGAGAAACTCGACGCGCAGGCTGGTGATACAGTTACCTTTGACCAGGTACTTGCCGTTCGCGATGATGAATCCCTGAAGGCAGGCAAAGACGCTGCCGGAGCTACTGTGACAGCTACCGTTATGGAGCAGGGAAAAGCAAAGAAAGTCATCGTTTACAAGTACAAGAGAAAAACCGGTTATCACAAGAAAAACGGTCACAGACAGCAGTACACACAGGTTAAGATTGAAAAGATTAACGCCTGATGACTAAGGTTACTTTTTTTCAGACAGAGGAAGGGGTTCCGGTAGGATTTGATATTTACGATCATGCCGGGTACGAGGATGCGGGCAGCGATATTGTCTGTGCGGCCATATCGGCGCTGACAGCCACCACGGTGAATGCCCTGGAGCGGCTGACAGAGGATCCTGTCCAGGTGGAGCAGGATGAGGAAAACGCAAGGGTTTCGGTCCGGATTTCCAGAGATCACTCGGAAAAGGCGGATGTTCTTTTGCGCTCGCTGGCCCAGGGACTGTCTGATCTGGAAGCTGTGGAGTCCTATAGGGATTTCATTGATCTTGTATTTGAGGAGGTGTAAAGCCATGATGAACATGAATCTTCAGTTCTTCGCTCATAAAAAGGGAGTCGGTTCTACCAAGAACGGCCGTGATTCCGAGTCCAAGAGACTGGGTGCGAAAAGAGCGGACGGACAGTTTGTAAAAGCCGGCAACATTCTGTACAGACAGCGCGGAACTCACATTCATCCGGGTCTTAATGTAGGCCTTGGAAAGGATGATACGCTGTACGCTACTGTAGACGGCGTGGTTCGTTTCTCCAGAAAGGGCAGAGACAGAAAGATCTGCTCCGTTATTCCGGCAGAAACAGCTGAATAATTTTTTTGGAGTTTTCAAAGGCTGTCGCTTACTGCAGTTAAGCGGCAGCCTTTTTGTCTCCCTGTCATTTTTGTACTCTTCCGGCTGCCTGGAGCCTGACAGCGGGACATTTCCCTGCACTACCGGTTCCGGCGGCACCGGAGTTTTCATCAGGAGGAGGAAACATGTTTGCAGATCGTGCTAAAATCATACTGCGTTCCGGCAAGGGCGGAGATGGCCATGTCAGCTTCCGGCGGGAAAAATTTGTGGCTGCGGGAGGTCCGGACGGGGGCGACGGCGGCAAGGGCGGAGATGTTATTTTTGAGATCGATCCGGGTCTGAATACGCTTGCCGATTACCGTCACAGGAGAAAATTTTCTGCCGGAGACGGCAAAGAAGGCGATAAGAGACGTTGCCACGGAAAAGACGGAGAGGACATTGTCCTGAAGGTTCCGGAGGGGACTGTCATCTACGAGGCGTCCACAGGGCAGGTTATTGCAGATATGTCCGGAGAAAACCGTCGTGCGGTCATCCTGAAGGGCGGACGGGGCGGTAAAGGAAATATGAATTATGCCACCCCCACCATGCAGGTTCCAAAATACGCGCAGCCCGGCCAGCCGTCCAGAGAACTGGAGGTCCGGCTGGAGCTGAAGCTGATTGCGGATGTTGGACTGGTAGGTTTTCCAAGTGTAGGCAAATCCACTTTTCTTTCACGGGTAAGCAACGCAGATCCGAAAATCGCAGATTATCCGTTCACGACGCTTGTTCCCAATCTGGGCGTCGTGGATGTGGAGGGCTGCAGAGGATTTGTGATCGCGGATATTCCCGGCCTGATTGAGGGAGCCTCTGCCGGCGCCGGCCTTGGCTATGAATTTCTCCGTCATATTGAGCGGTGCCGCATGCTGATTCATCTGGTAGATGCAGCCTCTCTGGAGGGCAGGGATCCCGTTTCTGATGTTTATGCGATCAATGAGGAATTAAAAACCTATAACGCGGATCTGGAGAATAAACCGCAGATTATTGCTGCCAATAAGACGGATGCCATTTATCGGGAAGAAGGCCGGGAGGATCCTGTAGAACGGCTGAAAAAGGAATTTGAGCCAAAGGGAATCCCAGTATTTCCTGTTTCCTGCGCGACAGGAAAGGGAATCCGCGAGCTTCTGTTTGAAGTACAAAACCGTCTGGAACAAATTCCGAAGGACACACAGATTTTCCGGCAGGAATTTGATCCTCAGGTCATGATTCCCAATGACAGTCTGCCCTATACTGTAGTAAAATCAGAAGAGGAGCCGGACACCTATGTAGTGGAAGGACCCAAAATCGAGAAAATGCTGGGCTACACCAATCTGGATTCGGAAAAAGGCTTTGCGTTTTTCCAGAAATTTCTGAAGGATTCGGGAATTCTGAAGGATCTGGAGGATGCCGGAATTAAGGACGGAGATACCGTCCGCATGTACGGCCTTCATTTTGACTATTATAAAAGCTGAAGGGGCGGACTGGAATATGGCATGGGAGACACTCTGGGCGGAACTTCCGGAAGTATGGAAAACCGAATTTGAATATAAGGGACATAAAGACACCGGGATTCCTTATCCGCCTGCTGAAAAAAAGGCACCATTCTCTGTATACACAACATCCGCGGAGTACAACTTTGACGGCATCCGCTTTACTTCCGCAAAGGAATGGTTCGGGATTCCACGGAATAAGCATCTTGTTGTATTCCGCCAGACCATCGAGCCTTTCGGGAATATTGAGTTTTCTCTTAGAAGCTGGATGGACGAACCGGATCCTGCGAACAAATGGAAAATAAAAGCTTTCCGTGAGCTGGAGAACAACGCCTGCGGGTGGCTTCTTTCAAATGAAGACGGGAGAGAGGCCATGCTCTGTGAGACAACACAGATTTTGTCCATTTCCATGAAGGTCAGCGAAAGCAGAGAGCAATGCGAACACCGGTATGCAATCACTGCATTTGAGGAATGTCCCATCAAGCTGGAGAAATACATTTCCTTCCGTACCTCGGAAGAAGATCCGGATTTCGCGGAAACCGCATTTAAGGAATGCCGGCAGGCATCCATAACCGGATTTGAATTTTTGAAAGGACGATAAGAATGATGACAAGCAAGCAACGCGCGTATCTGAAAAGCCTTGCTATGACAGAAAACGCGATTCTTCAGATCGGCAAGGAAGGTGTTACCCCCGCGCTGACCCAGTCTGTAAGCGAGGCGCTGGAGGCAAGAGAGCTGATAAAGCTCAGCGTTCTTCAGAACTGCATGGAAACTCCTTCGGATATTGCCAGAAAGCTTTCAGAAAGAACACATTCTCAGATTGTACAGATTATCGGAAAGAAAATTGTTCTCTACAAAGAAGGAAAGGACGAGAAAAAGAAAATCCAGCTTCCTTCAGCAGGAAAAAAGGACAGAGAATAAAATGAAAAAAATCGGTATTCTGGGCGGCACCTTCGATCCGATCCATATCGGGCATCTGATTCTGGCTGAAGCGGCCTACCGGCAGTTTCATCTGGATATGGTGTATATTATGCCGGCCGGAAATCCTCCGCACAAGAAGAACAGAAAAGGCAGAGCCACAGACAGCCAGCGCTGCGACATGGTTCGCGCTGCCATTGCCGGAAATCCTCACTTCCGGATCTCACTTCTGGAAATGAACGAGGACGGCTATTCCTACACCTATCGCACCCTGGAGACACTGAACGCGCAGCATCCGGACACCCGGTTCTATTTTATTATCGGGGCGGATTCTCTTTTTGATTTCGATCAGTGGAAGGAACCGCAGCGGATTATGGACGCCTGTGAGCTCGTTGTTGCCACGAGAAACCAGATGGACCAGGCGGTGTTCAATGCCCTTCTGGAGACACGGAAAAAGCAGTTCCGGGGCATCATCCATAAGCTGGACACACCGAATCTGGATATTTCTTCGAGACATCTGCGGAATATGATTGCCAACCATGAATCCGTGCGCTATTATGTCACCGATTCAGTCTATGAATACATCGAGAAAAACGGTTTATACAGAGGGGAGACGACAGAACTTGAAAAGCGGCAAGACTAGATGGGACATGCTGGAAGCAAAACTGCAGAAGGCACTGACGGAGAACCGTTACCGCCACACACTTGGGGTCACCTACACAGCCTGCGCACTTGCTATGGTGTACGGAGAGGATCTGGATGCCGCCAGAACAGCCGGTCTGCTCCATGACTGCGCAAAGTGCATTCCCAACAGTGACAAGATAAGCATCTGCAAAAAGAAACAGCTGGATGTCACGGAATTTGAGCTGGAGCATCCGGTGCTTCTCCACGCAAAACTGGGAGCTTTTGTCGCAAAGAATGAATATGGCATAACCGATACCAGCATTCTGGACTCCATACGCTGGCACACAACCGGAAAGCCGGGCATGACCCTGCTGGAGAAAATCGTTTTTATTTCAGATTATATCGAACCAAACAGGACAAAACAGCCTCATCTGGCGGAAATCAGGAAAACCGCATTTACGGATATCGACCTCTGCCTTTACATGATTCTGAAAGATACTGTGGAGTATCTGAGCGAAAATCCGAAATCCATGGACACCATGACGACAAGCGCCTATGAATACTATAAAAACGTGATAGAGAGCCGTAGATAATTCGTACAGGCAGGCAATTTCGGTATATGTAAGAAAAAGTATACCGCTATAACCTTTCAGGGGCATGAAGCTGAAAAAAGCTTCTGTCATTCGTGGCAAAGAAAGATAGAAGAATTACAGGAGAAAAACAGATGGATCGTTCAAAAGAAATGGCCGGACTTGCCGTCCGGGCGCTGGAGGATAAAAAAGCTGCCGATCCAGCGGCGCAAACCGCAACCAGGTTCAGGCAATGGCAGACAACGCAGAAGAAATTCTGGGAAGAGCCGGTTATCACGCCAGAGGTGTAGAAGGTTACCGGAACGGAAACTGGATTCTTCTGGATTTCGGAGACATTGTCATTCACCTTTTTGATCAGGCGAACAGAGAATTCTTCTCCATCGACAGGCTCTGGAGGGACGGAAAGGAAGTAGATCTCCATGACCTGCCGGATGCTGCCGCGGCGGCAGAAGAGTAAAGCGCCCAGACTCTTCTATATAACAGGGGCGACAAACGCTGAATTAGGAAATCTCCTGTCATCTTTGGGGCAGGAGATTTTTCATACAATTATTTTTATACAGTTATTTTCAGACACTTATTATTAAGCAGTTACTTGAAAAATCGCATCACACCGATCACAAGACCCAGGATTCGCAGTTCTCCGCGGATAATAATCGGTTCCATGTAGTCATTCTGCGGCTGGAGCCGGTAATAACCATTCTCCTTGTAAAAATTCTTTACAGTGGCAGAATCCTCCACAAGTGCGACGACCATATCTCCGTTGGATGCTGTGTCCGCCTGTTCCACCAATACATAATCCCCGTCGAGGATCCCAGCATTGATCATGCTTTCACCCTTTACGCGCAGCAGAAACGTCTGACGGTTGGGAAGCCTGTTCACAGGAACCGGAAAATAGGAAGTAATCTGTTCTACAGCCAGAATCGGCTGTCCGGCCGCCACATCCCCGATGACAGGAACCATGGCAATTTCTTCGGCATAATCCTTTTCCGGAAGAGAAGAGCCTGCGGATTCTGAAGTAGTGGGAGAGGAGATTGTATCAAGCCGTTCCGTCTGAAAATCCTCATCCAGAATCTCAATCGCCCTGGGTTTGCTTGCGTCCTTTCGGATATAGCCCAGCTTTTCCAGCTTTTCCAGATGCGCATGAACAGAAGAAGTGGACTTTAAATTGACGGCAATGCTGATTTCCCTGACAGAAGGGGGAAAGCCTTTTTCAATAATTTCTTTTTTCAAAAAGTCGAGAATTTCTCTCTGCTTTTTGTTTAATGTATCTTTTGAACCTGTCATTTCCTGACCTCCGGTTTTCTTCTGTCAACCCTGGACAAATCCTATCTTATCCACAAAGGCCTCATCCAACTGTTTTACATAATAGCACAGGACATGCTTAAAAGCAATCCTTTCCGAACGCATGTTCCGAACATATGTTCGTTTTTTCTCTTGACACCCCTTCCGAAAGGCTGTATAGTGTTAGTAGAACATTTGTTCGGAACATATGTTCTGTTTCTCTCATTTTCACAGATATGGCATATTCGTTTTGATACAGAAGCCCTTTTGAGAACCATATCATTTATTTGCTTCATAAATAAATTGAATTTGCGGAAAACAGAGAAAATCAGGCAGAATAATCCGGCGAGGGGAGGAAGTTTGTATCATGGAAAAAATTCAGGATAACAGAAAACAGAACACTGCAGCTGTTCATTACAGAGCTGCCTATAGAAAAGAAAAAAGAACAAACCGTCGTCTGGTATTGGCGCTTATTATTATTACCTGTATTTTAGCCTTTCTGCTGATAAAGATTTCTGCCAGCTCGGCAGAAGCAGAGCGCCTGGGCAGTCCGGCTCAGAAATACTATACCAGCATAGTAGTTGATCCGGGAGATTCTCTCTGGTCCATAGCAGAAAAGTACCGCACAGAGCAGTATTCCTCTATTTACGACTATATGCAGGAAATTATGGATATTAACCATCTGCACAGCGAAAATCTGACATCGGGAAATACAATCTGTATTCCTTATTACAAGTGATATTCTGACCCTTTTCTGGTAAGCCGTCTGTCTCCCCACAGGCGGCCTTTTTCTCATGCTCTTAAAGAATTTAAACGCAATTTCTGGTAAGCCGTCTGTCTCCCCACAGGCGGCCTTTTTCTCATGCTCTTAAAGAATTTAAACGCAATTTTTCTCCTACACTTGTACGGTTGCGCAGACAGACGCTCCGGAAGTATAATTACCAGCATAAAGTTCTTTTAGGAAATAAAATCTGCTTGGCAGCAGTGCATTATTGCGCCAGAACTTAACGAAATAGTTCCTTTAACACGATGGGATCGGTTTTATACCGACAGGTACTTAGAGAAACGGAGAGTAATGATGGATAACAGGATTATGCCGGAATGTGTCGTTTACGGACAGACCCTTCCTGATGCTTATCACAAGGCGCTTCTTGCCCTTTCAGAGCAGGGCGTGGTTACTGACTGCGCAGACTGGAACACAACACAAAAAGAAGTTTCCATGACATTTTGTGTATCGGAACCGCTGGCAGAACCGATGATCTCAAAATGCTTCATCGGCGGACCTAAAGAGCTGGAGCAGTATCGCCAGGAAATGCTTTATGGCATTCTGGATTTTGAAGTGGAGCGGGGCAACTGGGCGTACACCTATCATCAGCGCTATGCTGACCAGATCCCCTTTATTCTGGAAGAATTAAAGCGCAATCCCAGCAGCCGACGGGCAGTCATGACGATCCGAGACAAGGATGCAGATATGGGAAGCGATGATCCCGCATGTCTTCAGCATATACAGTATTTTATTCGTGGCGGCACGCTATGCTGTAAAGTGCTGTTTCGATCAAATGATGCCTGCAAGGCTGCCTATATGAATGCCTTTGCCTTGATTCAGCTGCAAAAAATGCTTGCGGACAAGCTAGGAGTGGGAATAGGCACTTACACACACCGGGCGAATTCTTTCCATTGCTATGAAAAAGATCTGCCTCTGCTGGAAGGGTATGTAAACCGGATCCGGAGCGGAGAAGAAGAGGACGTAACCTTTGATTATGAAGAAGGCTGGGATGAAATGATGGAGGACGCGAAGGACGAAATCAGGAAACAGGTAGAAATCCTGAAAAGCCAGCAAAACTAAGTTTTTTAAGCCTCTACATAAAGACCGCAGGGGGTTATGTCGGTAATCTGTGAAAGCGGAAGCCTCATAACCCTCCGGTTATCCGGCGGGTAGCAGTATTCCTGAAAGAAATGGTTCATTCCGTAAAGGGCTTCCTTCCCGCTAAAATTCCCGATAATCTGTTTGATTTCGGTCAGATTGTCATGAAGCTGTTCCGGAGTCATCAACAGAAAGTCTGTAAACAGAAAATCTGCCGCAAAATATTCCATCAGCCTCCACGGACGCCTTTTAGAAAGCGTATCGCCACAGAAATAACCCCAGAATTTAATCCATTTTGTTCCGTTTGTATCCAGATAGACAGAAAAAAAATTTTTTTCCAGGCCTTCCTCCGGAGTTTTAAAAAGAATATCGTTTTCCAATGAAAAACCTCCTTGAAAACAGTATACGGTATTGGCCTGTCTCTGTCATCAGGATTTCATTTATATTTTACATGAAACTTTCATTATAACAATATATTCAGGACAGGAAGCATACCAAGAGCATACCAGAAGTTGGCAGAGGTTAATTGACAACAGACGAAAAGAGCGGTATATTAGAAAATGTATCATGTCGTAAAATAATAATTTTACGACATGATAACGTATTTTCAATACCTGCCATAACCATCTTACCATGATACAGGATTTTCAATATTTTCTTTCACCACTGTATCAGTTTAATTTTGAGAGGCTTTTTATGAAATATTATCAGGAACAGGATATCCTCAATATGGAAAGGATTCATGAGCTTCTGGAGGCTCTTCCCGGATTTATGCGGAACTATGTCAGCTATATGGCGACCGGTTCCACTTCAAGGCGTACCATCATAAACTATGTGTATGATATCCGCGGTTTTCTGACCTTTCTGGCGGATTCCCGCCATATGGAGGTTTCTGCTATAACGGCGGAATATCTCTCAAAACTGAATAATTTTGATTTTGATGAATACTTTCTCCACATTGATACCTACCAGAGAAAATCCGCCAAAAACAAATCACTTGCAACAACCAACAGTGAGCCCGGAAAAGCCAGGAAATTATCGGCGCTTAAATCTCTCTACCAGTTTCTTTTTCAGTACCAGTTAATTAACCTGAATCCGATTGCCGGTTATAAACTGAAGCTCAAAAGAAAAAAACCGGTGATTACTGCAATGAATGTTGAAGAGGTTCACTCTGTCATGAACAGCGTAGAGACAGGAGAAACACTGAATGATCGCCAGAAAGCATTCGCCGAAAAGACAAAATACCGCGACACTGCTCTTCTGTCCCTTATGCTGAATACAGGAATCCGTGTGTCGGAATGCGTCGGAATTGACATGGAGGACATCAACTGGAAAGAAAAAAAGCTGAATGTTCACCGCAAGGGAGGCGGTGACGATCCCGAAGTTTATCTGAATGATCTGGCCGTTCAGTCACTACAGGATTATATCACGATTGAAAGGAAATGCGACGATCCGGATGAGCACGCGCTTTTTCTCTCCAATACCGGACACCGTATCACCGTACGATCTGTGGAGAGAATTGTTAAAAAATATTCACAGGGAGCTGTTCCGGGAAAACATATTACGCCACATAAACTTCGCAGCACCTTCGGTACAAACCTGTATCAGGCTACCGGGGACATTCATCTTACCAGCAAGGCGCTGAACCATTCCAGTATTGAAGTAACGGCATCACACTATGCCGATGTAGACCGGAGGCAGCGCCAGGAAGCAGTAGAAATCATAGAAGAAAGATACGAAGGATCCTGAACAAGACAATTGCTACGCCCTTGGAACAGTGCCATTGATGATTGATTTTGCAAAATCATAGTCGTTTTTTCTCACATAAACATAGTACATGATTTTCTGGTTCATGTTTTCGCCAAGGCTGCCTAATAGTCCGGAACCCCTGTTAGACCTTCCAAAGTCATCACTCCTGATTTCGTATCTGATGTTGGCACTATCCAGCATTCTGGTTATTTTTTGCAACTCTATGGTATCATAGGTTAGAAAAAGTTCTCTTTTGAAAAACATATTTTTTCTCCTTATCTGGTCATGTGTTTTATTAATGAAATTTCACATTCGGAAAAGGCAGACTGCATATCTTTCATTTCGAGTTCCAGTATATGATATTTTGCGGCCGTAGCACGCCAATGGTCAGGTTAATACCGTTCAAAGCTCTTAAAAAAGCAGTTTCCTCTGAATAGTCCACGATCAAAGACCGGGTTTCTACAAGGATATCATCGATCATATAGAACCCCTCTCTGCGTTCCACAGCCTTCCTTATAACGCATTTTTATTCTGCCTTTTCTTTCTGAACCATATGATGAATAACTCCTGAAATGATACAGGATCCGGAACTGTAAAGGATAACCATCTTTCCTATGGTTCCCTGCAAAAAAGTTCCTTCAAACTGAGATATAAGGATTAAGAGAAGAATTCCAATGAATGCCCAGATGC
>CACVSR010000116.1 GCA_902756775.1 uncultured Lachnospiraceae bacterium
TGGGCAGGGAAAGAATCCGCCTTCTCAATCTTCATTTCAAGGATTTTCTCTGCTCCATTCATACATCTATGGCTGCGGGCTATTCACTGGAAAATGCCGTCCGTGCTGCGGCAGCGGATATGCAGAAGCTCTATGGGCCGACAGACGTTATTTCCCAGGAGTCTGCGTGGATGATCCGGCAGATGGAGCTCCAGCAGCCGGTGGAAAAGCTGTTTTCCGACCTGGGAGAGAGAAGCGGCGACGAAGATATCCGGATGTTCGGAGAGATTCTGCTGATTGCCAAGCGGACAGGCGGAAATATGGAAAACATCCTGAACGCCACCCGCAGAAACCTGTGCGGCAGAATTGATACCAGAGAAGAAATCGAGACCGTCATCGCATCCAGAAAGCTGGAGCAGAATATTATGAGCATCATGCCGGCAGGGGTTCTGTTCTATCTGAAAATTACCTTTGGGGATTTTCTGGATCCTCTGTACGGAAACGCGGCAGGGGCTTCCGTGATGACGGTGTGTCTGCTGCTGTATCTGGCAGCGTTTGCACTGGGGAGACGGATGATCCGCAACGCGGTCAGCCGGATCTGAAAGAAGGAGAGCCGATGAAAGCTGTTCTGCCTGTTCTTTTGCTTGTCCTATTGATTGTACTGTACCGGAGAAAAAAGCTGAAAAAGAAATTCTTTATCCTGTTTCTGTTTGCCCTGGCCGGAGTTTCTGCGGTTCTGGCTGCAGAAATGTACGAGGGAGAAACCAGAGAGGTGACCAGTCTGGAAAAGAATAGCAGGGATAACGGTCTGGAAGCGATTCCGCTTCAGGTGGAGACTGAGGATGGTGCCAGAGAGGAGGTGACAATTACCATTCCCGAATTTCGTTATTCGGAAAAGGAGGCACAGAGGCTTCTGGAGAATAAGGCGGAAGAACTGGACGGGAAGATCCTGGGAGAAAACAGGACGTTGACGCATATTGATCACAATCTTGATCTTCCGGCGTCTTTTTCGGATTCTGATATTACTATCCAGTGGTCCTCCACAAAACCGGAATACCTCCGATGGGACGGGACGCTTCTTTCCGGCATTCCGGAAGAAGGCTGTCCGGCAGTGCTGCTGGCAACCCTGTACCTGCAGGATCAGATGCTCGATTACCGCAGAGACATTGTACTGTTTCCTTCGGAAGAAAAGGGGGCTTTTGCCGGAGAACTGCAGGAAGAGGCGGAAAAACTGAATCAGCCCTCTTCCGGGAACCGCTTTCTTCTTCCGGGAGAATGGAAGGGAAGAAAACTGAAATGGTTTCAAAAGAACGAACAGGCCGGAAACGGGCTCTGCCTCCTGCTTCTGGCAGGGATTTGCTTCTGTGCTGCGGCGGACAGGAACAGTCGGGAACATGCGGAGAAAAAAAGAAAGGAACAGCTGGAGTTGGCCTATCCGGAGCTGGTCAGCAAGATTCAGCTCATGACGGGGGCGGGGCTCAGTGTCCGGAATGTATTCCGCCGTCTGACAGAGGACTGCCGCAGGGAGCAAGCCGGAGGGAAAAAGGGAAGTCCGGCGCTGGAGGAAGCAGCCCGGACCTGGCAGGAGATGGAGAACGGCGTTCTGGAGCGGGATGCCTATGAGCACCTGGGAGAGCGCTGCGGTCTGGCGGTGTACCGCGAGCTGGCTCTCCTTCTGGAACAGAACAGAAAAAGAGGAAACGCAAAGATGAATGAACTGCTGGAACAGGAGGCACAAAGAGCCTTTGAGACAAGAAAGCGAACCGCCAGGGCAGAGGGGGAAAAGGTGTCCGTGAGGCTGCTTCTCCCCATGGGAATGATGCTGGTCATCGTCATGGCGCTAATTCTGGTTCCGGCCTTTCTGTCCTTCTGATCCGGGGGATGCGCGTACAAGAGAATATTTTCAGGAGGAAAAAATGGAGGAAATCAAAGCTTTTATCAGGGAAGAGGACGCGGTATCTGTGGTAGAGATTATTCTGATCACCGTGGTGTTAATTTCACTGGTTATTATTTTTAAAAGCCAGCTGACCAGTCTTGTCACGAATATCCTGAACAAGATTACCAGTCAGAGCAATGGAATCTGAGACCGCTGCCGCTGCAGGGAGGAGTATATGCAGGGAAAAAAGAAATTACAGCATCTATTCAGCACCCCAGGCTCGGAACGCTTTGCGTTCCTCGCTGTGGGCGGTCAGAGCGGCTTCGCCGCTTGTCCGCCCCTCAGAAAACTTCTGAAACCGTCCGGCGAGCAAGCGCCCCATCCGGATTTCATCAGTTTTCCGGGGGTGCTGAATAATTACAAATTACATTGGAAGGGAAGCATTACCCTCGATCTCTGCCTTATTCTGCTGGTACTGCTTTCTCTGATTGCGGCGGCTCTGCGTTCTTCCCGCCTGGCGGCAGGAAGAGCGGCGCTCGCGTGCGCAGAGGAGCAGGGATTGTACTCGATGTTCTCCCAGTATGACCGCACGTTGTTCGACCGATACGGAATTCTTTTCCTGGATGCCGGTTATGGAGGAGAAAGCCTTCAGCTGGGAAGAGTGCTGAAGCAGACAGAGGGGGATGTTTCCATGGTGCTTTATCCGAAAAAAGAAAGTGTTTTTCCGGGCGCCGTGGATCTTCTGCGTTTCGGACCCGTAGAAAGTGAACTCACCGGGTATGTGCTGGCCACAGACAATGGCGGGGCGGCCTTTCGAAGACAGGTGTGCGAGGCAATGCGCGGCAATCTGGGCAGTGCGCTTCTGGAAGCGGGAAAACAAAAAATTCAGGCTGAGGGAAGGACAGAGGATTCCCTGCAGCGGGAAGCCGGAAAAATAACGGCGGACAGAGCCGGGGAGTTTTACGCAGAGGATCACCCGGAAGGCTCCGGCTGCCAGGGGGATGTCACGGTTCCGGAACACTTTGTTAACCCGGTTGAGTCCATACGGGTATTGAAAAAGAAAGGAATTTTGTCACTGGTCATTCCTGCAGGAAGGCAGTTGTCCTCCGGTTCCCTGAAACCGGAAGAACTGGTGAGCGGCAGAACCCTGCAGACAGGGATGAACATGGTTCCCTCCGGATGGAAGGGAGGGGATGAAGAGTTCCTGATGCGGGAATTTCTGATTCAGAATTTCGGCTGTTTTACCTGTCAGCGTGGGTCGGCTTCGGCAGAATATCAGGTCGAGTACGTCCTTGCCGGAAAAAACTCCGATGTGGAGAATCTGAAAGCAGCGGTGAAAAAGCTGCAGAAGCTGCGCGAAAAGTCAAATCTGATTTATCTGATATCCAGTCCGGAAAGACGGGCAGAAGCCGCGGAAATGGCGGCAGTTATCTGCGCCTCTCTGGGGAATCCGGAGCTGGAGCCAGCCGTCTCCTTAGCGCTGAAAAAATGCTGGGCCTGGGGAGAATCTGTGCTGGATCTCCGGGAACTGCTGGACGGAGGGAAAATTCCCCTGGTGAAAACGGACAGCTCCTGGCAGCTTTCGCTGCACTCCCTTGCAGATCTGCAGAGCGCGGCAGATACCCAGAGGCACAGTTCGGAGGGAGGGCTCACTTATGAGGAATACCTGCGGATCCTGCTGCTGAAAACAAAGTCGGATGTGTTGGCAGCTCGTATGATGGATTTGACAGAGCTGAATATACGGGAGAAGAATCCTGGAAAAATATTCTGCCTGGACTGCTGTCTGGACGCGGCCGAAGTGAAAATAACGACGGAAACAGGCGGGCAGGAGCTGAGTATTGACAGGTGCTACGGGTACGGGGAACAGAGAAAGGGGCTCTTTTATTGACAGCGGACAGAAAACGCAACCGAAAATCCAACATTCAAATCTCTCTTTCAGACACAGCCCAAACGGCAGTTTCTGCCCTTCCCCCCGGAAGAAAAAATGTTCTGCCGCGCCGTAAAAGAGTCCCTTTCTTTGTTTCCCGCGGAAGCCTGACCGTAGAGGCGGCGCTGGCTGTCCCTCTGTTCTTTTTTTGTGTGATTGCGCTTGTCTGTCTGATGGAGATGTACGGGCTGTATGTCAGGAAGCTGACAGTCCTGCAGCAGAGAGCGGAGAGTGCGGGGATATTCGCCGCTTCGGCTGGATCGGATTCTGTTCCTGTCATAGATCTCACAGAGGAGATTCCGTTTCAGGTGAGGGGAATTCCTTTGTTTCGGAAAACGGTGCGGATTGCTGTCCGCGCCAGAGTCCGCCCCTGGACAGGACGAAATGAGGCAGATAACGGCGGGCAGGAAAAAGAAGAGGAGAGGCTGGTCTATGTGACGGATTATCGAAGTGTCTATCACACATCATCCCGGTGTTCCCATCTGAATCTGCAGATAAAAGCGGTGTCATCCTCTCAGCTGTCCGGGCGCAGAAACACCTATGGGGCAAGATACCACGCGTGTGACAAATGTGTCGGAAAGGGAGGGAAAAACCATCTTGTTTATATCACCCCGGACGGAGACTGCTATCATAACTCGGCAGAGTGCAGCGGGCTGAAAAGAACTACGCATCTGGTTCCGGAGTCGGAGGTAAAAGGGATGCGGGAATGCAGCCGTTGCCAGGCCGCGGGAAACGGATGAAAGCAGTTGGCCTGTCTCCGGAACAGGTGGTTGTTCTGGCGCTTCTCTGCCTGAATACGGTACAGGATCTGAGAAAGCAGGAAATACTGGCGCTCCCGACAGCCGCTGCAGCGGCTGCAGGTTTTTTCTGGGTGCTTCTCCGGATGAGGCAGCCGGTTCCGCAGATCCTTTCCGGAGGAATTCCAGGTCTCGCTGTTATGCTGGCGGCTGCCCTGTCAGAAGGAGAAATCGGCGGGGGAGACGGTCTGGTTCTTCTGGCGGCAGGGATCTGGCTTGGACTTCCGTCTGCGATGCTGTTTCTGGCGGACGCGTTGCTTCCGGCCGCGGCATATGCCCTGGCAGAGCGTATCAGGAGCAGGAACCGGAACGTGTGGAAAAAGAGGATTCCCTTCCTGCCTTTTCTGCTGGGGGGATATCTGCTCTGGATGCTGTTTCCGGGTATTCCGTAGACGCACATCACAGCACCCGCCAGCCCTTCTGTTCCCTGTGCAGATTTACAGCGCTGCGGCCGGACTGAGGAACTTGCGGAACGAGCTGCGCAAGCGTGGGAATGAATGAAGCGGCGTTATCGGGAGTAAACAGAAAGCATTGTTGAACATACGGCGCAGGCAGGG
>CACVSR010000117.1 GCA_902756775.1 uncultured Lachnospiraceae bacterium
TCCGGAATATTTTCTCCCGTACACATTGACCTTCTGGAACTGTCCATTCTCATCCAAAGGCAGGCAGCCGTGGTACAGCAGGTTATTATTGTAGACCTTGTACAGGTTTCCCTTATTCAGGAGAAAGCTCATGTGGAACTGCAGACGCTCACACTGCAGGAATGCCGACTGCAGCCGGTCCATGACCTCCCGCTCCTCCGCCGTCAGACGGTACGGATCCTTCGGATCAATCGTCGGGAAATTGGTATCAAGAAGCCGGTATCGTTTTCCCTCCAGCTCGATCTCTCCCTTTTCGTAATCAATCTTATCCAGCAGGAGCCGGTCTTCCATATTGAAATTTTTCCGCTTCTTTATCAGCTGTCCTTCCAGCTTAAACTGAATAATTGTGATGGCCTTGTGGATCCGCATATTCAGATCCACCTCCTCCACCCGGTACTGGTCCGAGCCTCCCGACTTGACCCGGAAAAGCTCGCAGGGGTCATCCCCGTAGCCGTCCTCCAGAATGTCCAGATTGCCGTAGCGGGCCGAAAAGCGTATGACCGTGGCTATACAGGCGAGAGACCCTGCCGCGGCGCCCATCCAGACAATGTCGTGGTTGCCCCAGGTAATGTCCACCGAATGGTAGCGCATCAGCCTGTCCACAATTTTGTCCGGACTGGGTCCCCTGTCGTAAATATCTCCCAGGATGTGAAGATGGTCTACGACCATGGTCTGGATCAGATAACAGAGCGCCGTAATGAACGGCTCCGCGCTTCCGATCTCGATAATGGTATCGACAATCGAATTATAATAGGCTTCCTTGTCCAGAACCTCCGGTTTTTCTGTGATCAGCTCCTCGATGACATAGGCAAAATCCCTCGGAAGAGCCTTGCGGACCTTGGATCTGGTGTATTTGGAGGAAGCTCTCTTGCACACCTCGATCAGACGGTAAAGCGTGATCTTATACCAGTCGTCAAGATCCTTTTCCGATTTCCGGATCAGGTTCATTTTCTCGGCCGGATAATAGATAAGCGTAGCAAGGGCGTTTTTGTCCGCCTCCGAGAGCGTTCTCCCGAATACCTCGTCAATTTTCTTCTTCACCGATCCGGAACCGTTTTTCAGCACGTGGGTAAAAGCCTCGTACTCTCCGTGCACATCTGTCAGGAAATGCTCTGTCCCCTTCGGCAGATTCAGAATAGACGACAGATTGATGATCTCCGTGGAAGCCTCCGCAATCGTCGGATACAGCTCCGCCAGACGCTGCAGATACCGCAGCTCCATATCCTGTTCCTTCATAGTGTCCTCCCGGTTTTATCCCTGTAATCCGCCATGCCGGTCCTGCCGGCACCGCGGCCGCTGTCGGCCTGTCCCTGTAACAGACGGCTCCCTTCCGCCGTCCATCCGGGACGAACCGATGAACCCGTGTTACGCCTCCTTCACAAAGTCAAACAGAGAAATCTGGTTTGTCTCCGGAAGATCCTTCAGAATTCCCAGCCTGGACAGCGTGTCCGAAATAGATTTTCCGACCTTCGCCCTCCTCCGGAAATCATCCTTGGAAAGAAACTCTCCGTCTCTTGCCGCAAGCACAATGGTGTCCGCCGCAACAGCACCAAGCCCCTCGATAGCGTCCAGGGAAGGCATGATCTTCCCGTCGATGATCTGAAAGCGGTGCGCCTGCGCCCGATACAGGTCGATCGGCATAAACTCGAATCCTCTTGCATACATCTCCTGCACAATCCGCATGTCCCGGTACTGGTCCTGCTCCATATTGGACAGCTCGTCGCTGCGCTTTTCGTAATCATCCATCAGGCTCTCCAGCTTCTGCTTCCCCATGCACATCTTTTCATAGGAAAAAGCCTTCGCCCGGATGGAGAAAAACGCGGCGTAGTAAGCAAGAGGGCGGTAAATCTTATACCAGGCGATCCGGTAGGCCATCATGACATAGGCCACCGCATGCCCCTTGGGGAACATGTACTTGATTTTCTGACAGGACCAGATGTACCAGTCCGGCACGCCGTGGTCTTTCATGTCCTTCACCCACTCCGGCCAGTTCTTGCACGCCCCCTTTGCCACAATTCCCTTCCGCACCTTCTCCATAATGGAAAAGCTCTCTTCGGAATCCATTCCCCGGTTGATCAGATAAACCATAATGTCATCCCGGCAGCAGATGGCAGTTCCCAGGGTGCATTTTCCTTCCTTGATCAGTGTCTCCGCATTTCCCAGGTAGACATCTGTGCCGTGAGACAGTCCGGAGATACGGCAGAGGTCGGTAAAGTTCTGCGGTTTGGTATCCCGGAGCATCTGCATGGCAAAATCCGTACCGAATTCCGGAATTCCCAGACATCCCAGGCTGGTGCCGCGGATATCCTCCGGCCGGATGTCCAGGGCGTCCGTTCTCTGAAACAGACTCATCACCTTTGGCTCATCCAACGGGATCTTCGTCGCGTCCACATCTGTCAGATCCTCCAGCATCCGGATCATGGTCGGATCATCGTGCCCCAGAATATCCAGCTTCAGCAGATTGGAATCGATGGAGTGATAATCAAAATGTGTGCTGATAATATCGCTGTCGGGGTCATCCGCCGGGTGCTGCACCGGGGTAAAGGAGTTGATATCCTCTCCCACCGGAAGGACGACAATGCCGCCCGGATGCTGGCCGGTCGTCCGCCGGATCCCCGTACATCCCTGCACAATCCTGTTTATTTCGCAGCCGCGTTTGTGAATTCCTTTTTCTTCATAATAGTTTTTCACAAAGCCGAAAGCGGTCTTGTCCGCCAGTGTGCCGATGGTTCCCGCCTTAAAGGTCTGTCCGGCGCCGAAGATAACCTCTGTGTATTTGTGCGCCTTTGTCTGATATTCTCCTGAAAAATTCAGGTCAATATCCGGTTCCTTATTCCCCTTGAACCCAAGAAAGGTCTCAAAAGGAATGTTGAAGCCGAGTTTCTGCATTTTTCTGCCGCACACCGGACAGTTTTTATCCGGCATATCGCACCCGGACATTCCCATCTTCCGGTATTTTTCCACGTCCGGCGTATCAAACTCCACGTGCTTGTCATACTCGCACAGATAATGAGGCGGCAGAGGATTTACCTCTGTAATCCCCGCCATCGTAGCCGCAAAGGAGGATCCGACAGAACCGCGGGACCCCACCAGATAGCCGTCCTCGTTGCACTTCCATACCAGCTTCTGGGCGATGATGTACATCACCGCATAGCCGTTGCCGATGATGGAGTTCAGCTCCCTGTCCAGGCGCTCCTCCACGACATCCGGAAGCTGATCCCCGTAGATCTCGTGAGCCCTCCGGTTACAGATCTCCCGGAGCATTTTATCCGAGTTTTCGATCACCGGCGGGAATTTTCCCGCCCGGATGGGGCTGATCTTCTCAATGGAATCGCAGATTTTCCGGGGATTGTCGATCACGACCTCCCTGGCGGCTTCCTCCCCCAGATAATCAAATTCCTTCAGCATTTCCTCCGTTGTCCGGAGGAAAAGAGGCGCCTGCTGATCCGCATCCTCAAATTTTTTTCCTTTCATGATAATGCGGCGGTAAATCTCATCCTCCGGATTCATGAAATGAACGTCACAGGTGGCCACCACCGGTTTCCGGAACTGCTTTCCAAGCTTCAGGATTTCTTTATTAAACTCCTGCAGATCCTCCATGGTCTGAACGGCCGGGATTTTCTCATCCTCCAGCATAAATGCGTTATTTCCCAGAGGCTGAATTTCCAGATAATCATAGAAGCTGACGATTCTGGCAATTTCCTCCGCAGGCGCTCCCCGTAGAAGCGCCTGATAAAGCTCTCCCGCGCAGCAGGCGGAGCCTACGATCAGCCCCTCCCTGTGCGCCTGCAGAAAGCTCTTTGGGAGCTTTGCGTTCCTGTTGAAATATTTCAGATGCGACTCTGAGACGCAGCGGTACAGATTCACCCGTCCCGTCTCGTTTTTGGCGAGAATAATCGCGTGGCTGCTTTTCAGTTTCCGGACCGCTCCTTCGTTCAGCCGTCCCCTCTCGTTTAGCTCATCCAGATCAGTGACATTCATCTCCTTGAGCATCTGTACAAATTTGACGAATATCTCCGCTGTGCAGGCAGCATCATCCACCGCCCGGTGATGATGATCCAGAGACACTCCGACAGCCTTTGCGACCGTATCCAGCTTAAAACGGGACAGATTCGGCAGGAGCAGCTGCGCCATGGCAACCGTGTCCACGTAGGTTTCCGGTCTGGGGAGCCCCTGCTCCCGGCAGGCCTTGATGATAAAACCCATATCAAAATCCGCGTTGTGCGCAACCATGACCGCGCCCCGGCAGAACGCAAGGAACTCCGGCAGCACATGGTCAATCGTCGGCGCGTCCAGGACCATCTCGTCATTGATGGACGTCAGTTCCTCAATTCTGTAGGGAATAGGCTCCTGCGGATTTACAAATGTGGAAAACCTGTCTGTTATTTTCCCGTTTTCTACCCTTACTGCTCCGATCTCAATGATTTTACAGGTCAGATTGGACAGTCCCGTGGTCTCTATATCAAACACCACATAGGGATCATCCAGACTCTGGCCGCGGCTGTCCGTTGCGATTCCCTTCAGATCGTCAACCAGATACGCTTCCATCCCGTAAAGCACCTTAAACGGAGCCGAAATCTTTTTCAGTTCCTCCTTCGGTACATCCGGATGCTCCGTCTGGTATTTTTTCCGGTAGGCGTCATCAATGTCCTCCATGGTATGGTTTGCCTCCGGAAAGGCCTGCACCACGCCGTGATCCGTGATGGCAATGGCCGGCATTCCCCACCGGTACGCCTGTTTCACCAGCCTGGAGGCATCCGTGATCCCGTCCATGTCGCTCATTTTGGTGTGACAGTGCAGTTCCACTCTCTTCACCGCAGCGTTATCGTATCTTCCCTGACGGAAATCAGAAGACTTCAGGATCCCCTGAACCCCGGACATGGTCAGCTCGTGCTCCCAGTTGTCCATCTGCACACGCCCCTTCACGCGGACAAAGGTTCCCTTCGAAAGAGCATCCTCCGCCTCCTTCTTCTGTGACTGCAGAAGGAAAAGTTTGACATTGATGGTATCGGTATCATCCGTCACGGCAAATATGGCAAGTGCCTTTTCATTCCGCAGTTCCCGGACCTCGCTGGCAATAATTTCTCCGCGGATAACGGCTTCCGTCACCGTCTCGTCGATGGAGGCGATATCTATGGAATCCTCCTCAAAATTCCGCCCGAACACAACCCCCGGCTCTCCAGTCGGATGAAAGACATTCTGATACGCTCCCTGTGCCCTGTGCCGACCGCTCCACTTTCCTCTGCCTGGACGGATCCCGCTGTTTTCTGAACGCC
>CACVSR010000118.1:0-4848 GCA_902756775.1 uncultured Lachnospiraceae bacterium
TGTTCCGATGAACAGATTGAAAATATTAAAAGAAAATGGTCATCTTATTCCGGTTATCCTGGAGGTGCCGGAGGAGGCGGATTCTGTAGTGATCATGGTCCATGGATTTACCAGCAGCAAGGAATGTCCGACTGGTGAGCTCCTGCTGCGGAGAATGCCGGAGGCGGGGATCGGAGTGGTGCTCTATGATCAGCCGGGACACGGAGAGGAAGAAGCAAAAGAAGATCCTTTCAGAATAGAGAACTGCATGGACAGTTTGGCGGCCGTAGAGAAATATGTTCAGTTGAAATGGCCGGAAAAGGAGATATTATATTTTGCTTCCAGTTTCGGTGCATATCTGACCGGGCTGTATCTTGAAAGGAGAAAGCATGCCGGCACTCATCTTCTGATGAGAAGTGGTGCGGTGATCATGCCGTGGCTTTTCCTGGGGGCACCTGGATCGGAGCCTGATTCCGAAGCATTGGAGGAACTTAATAAAAAAGGATATCTCATGTTGGGACTTACTGGGACAAGGCAGGTAAAGGTGCCGAAAGGGATGTTCGAAGATATGATGCTTCCTGAGAATGACCTTTACGGAAATTTCGGAGAATCAGATCGCGGAAATACCAGGGTTGCCATGGTACACGGGGAAAAAGACCAGGTGGTTCCTGTTAAGTTTGCAAGAGAATTCGCAGAGAAATATGGCCTGCCGATTACAGTCTTCGAAGGACAGGGCCATTCCCTCAGTGATGACCCGGCTTGCCCCGATAAAGTAGCTGACTTGGCAATAGATTTTTTCAAATGATATTTCAGGCCTTTAGAGTGATACCAGGTAACTGGTATCGCTTTTTTTGTACATCTAACACCCTGTACGTTAATCACAGCTTCCAAATGAGATTGTGCATTACAACAAGTGCAAATATCATATTTGTTTGAAAACACAAATAAATTAAAAATAAATTATTCTGTGCAATAAAAATTGTTGGCCAATACTATTGACCAACAATTTTTATTGTGGTAGCATACATATTGTATTAAGGTCAACCGGTTTTTAACACAATAAACTCTCACCGGAGAGCAGCCATTGTTGACGCAAGAGAGCGAAAGGTATGATGAAAGAAAAGATAGACATCCAGCGCCTTAAGGGATGGATCGACGAAATCGATACATTCAATCAGACGCCGGGAGAAGGAACGACGAGACCTGTGTATTCCAAAGAGGACATGGAGGCAAGGACCTATGTCCGGAAGGAAATGGAAAAAATCGGATTAGAAGTGTCCCAGGACTGTGCCGGGAACATCTACGGTGTCCTTCCGGGAAGAGACCGTAACCTGGCTCCGGTGTGGACAGGATCTCACATCGACACAGTGCCTAATGGCGGAAAGTTCGACGGACTGGCAGGAGTTTTTTCCGGAATGGAAGCACTGCGGGTAATCCTTGAAAGTGGGAAAAGGCCTCTCAGGGATCTTTCGGTAAACGTATATTCCGGAGAGGAAATGAGCCGCTACGGAGCCTGTTGCATAGGCAGCCGCTCAATTGTGGGACGTCTTCGCAAATCAGATCTCCAGAGCCATGTGGGACCAGATGGAATCAGTCTTTTTCAGGCAATGGAACAAGCGGGACTTCATGTGGAAAACTTTGAGAAGGAATTCCCGAGAAAAGAACCGGTCTATGCCAGCCTGGAGCTCCATATTGAACAAAATGGAAAGCTGGAAGCGGCTGGAATTCCCGTGGGAATAGTTACAGGAATCTGTGCTCCAACGAACCTGGAGTATGAGGTTACAGGAGTGCAGTCCCACGCCGGAGGAACCAGTATGAAGGACCGGCGGGATGCATATATGGCTGCAGCGGAGATTTCTCTGTTGGCGGAGCGGCTTGCCAGGGAGTCTGACAGTCCGTATATCACAGCAACAGTCGGGGATATGAGAATAGAACCGGGAGCAGCCAATGTAATACCAGGCAAAGCTGCTTTTCCGCTGGATATACGTTCAATCAGGATGGAAGACAAAGATAAGATGCTTGATGGACTCCGGACCGGAATTAAGGAAATTGCATTGGAGCGTGGCGTATCTGTTAGTGAGAGCATGATGAATCACGACAAGCCGGTAATGTGCGACCCGCACCTCAGGGAAATCATCAGAGCAGCGGCGGACCAGATGAAGATTCCGGCAATGGACATTGTCAGCGGACCATACCACGATAGCCTGATGCTTGGAGATATAACCAGAGTTGGAATGATTTTCGTACCGAGCCGTGATGGAATAAGCCACAACCGGGCGGAATGGACAGATATCAGAGACATCGGGGCAGGAACAGCGGTGCTGGCAGATGCCCTCTGGACTCTTGGAAATGAAGAGAGGGTGGAATAAATGCACCCATCAAATAAAGAGAATATAGGGACGATCAACACTACTGAATTTGAAAGAAAGGAATTGAAAAATGGCTAAGAAAATCGGAATCATCGGCGGCGGGATTGCAGGAACTGCACTGGGTTATAACCTGAGCTTGTATGGAGATGAAGCAGAAATCCATGTCTTTGAGAAAGACAGAATCGGCTGCGGAACCACAGCAAAATCTGCAGGCACAGTTTGTCTGTTCGATGATTCACTGAAGAACCGTTACTGGGATGTCCGCCTTTACGGCTTCGAGACCTATCGCAAGATGGAAGCGGAAAAACCAGGATCTGCCGGTTTTGATCAGACTGGTACGCTGGTATGTGCCACAAATGAGGAAGTGGAGAAGACAATCAAAGCCGGAATTGCTCTGGCCAGGTCTGCAGGATATACCGGGGAATACATTACCGATAAGGATCGTATAAGGGAAATCCTTCCCCTGATCGATGCCGATTCAATTCTGGGCGCAGGATACACAAAAGATGACGGATATTTTGACGGAACCATGATTTCCAACACCTTTGCCGAGAAAATGGAAGCAAACGGCGGAATCATTCACCGCGGCCAGGAAGTGACGAAAATCAATGTCGTAAACGGGAAAGCGACCTCAGTGGATACAAAAGATGGAAACCATTACGATTTTGATGTCATCGTAGACTGTACCGGACCGTGGAGCCGCCACACTGGCAACCTGGCTGGGCTGGATGTGCCAATCTGGCACACTAAGGCAGAAGCATTTTTCCTGGTACCTCCAGGAAAGAAACTGGACTTCGTCTTCCCTGTCCTGAAATTCCCTGCATTCTATGCTCTGCGGGCGGGAAACAACGTGTTCATCTGCAAATCCCACCTGTCCATGAATCTTGACGATCCGATGCATGCAGGACAGTGGGATCCGGACAAACTGCCGCAGACCGGCGGAACTGACGACTACTTCATTGACTTCCTGCTGGATCAGATGGAAGCCAACGTGCCGGGGCTTGCAGACAGCGGACTTGCTTCATCATGGCTGTCATACAGAGCGGAACCAAGAGATTTTCTGCCGATTCTGGGCGATACGACTATAGAGAATTACGTCCTTTGCACCGGTTTCGGCGGCAACGGAGTAATTGAAGCACCGGCAGCAACCCGTGATCTGGCAAAATACATAATGAGAGGTGAGAGCACTGCCATTCTGGAGGAGTGGGCTGCAATGCGCCTTCTGAAGTAGTCTGAGCAATAGCAATATGAAAATGCCGGATCTCCCGGCAAATCAGAGCAAAAACCGAAACTTTATGGAATCCGCCAGTTGCAGGCGGTTGGAGGAAATAATGAAAATAGCAGTTTGTGTCAAACATGTGCCTATTTCGGAGAATGTAGAGGTGGATGAAAATAACCGTTTGGTTCGGGATAATGCGGAGTCAGATACCAATCCATGCGATCTGAATGCTATGGAGACAGCTCTTAGGCTTAAGAAGGAAACAGGTGGAACCATTGATGTCTATTCCATGGGACCGGAGAACGCTATGGCTTCCCTTAAGAAATGCCTGGCTATGGGTGCTGATCAGGCCTGTCTGATTAGCGGACGCAAGTTCGCAGGAGGTGATACTCTGGGAACAGCTCGCGTTCTGGCAGAGGCTATACAGAAGCAAGGAGAATATGATGTTGTTTTCACTGGCAGCGAATCATCAGACGGAGGTACTGGCCAGGTAGGCCCTATGCTGGCAGAACTGCTTCATATGCCTGATGTCAGTGAGACTGTTGAAGTGAAAGCTGGGAACGGTTTACTGAACGTCAAAAAAAGAGTTGACGGAGGGAATCTGCTTCTTTCGGTTAAGATGCCTGTGCTGCTAACCGTACCTTTCGGCTGCAATGAGCCAACGCTCCCAACCCTCAGGACCCAGAGAAAGGCGAACCGGGCAGAAATCCCTGTAGTCGGAGAGGATGATCTGGACCTGTCAGCCGAGACCATCGGTGAAAAGGGTGCACTCTCAATCGTCACCGGCCTCGAAGCCGCTTCCGGCGGCAATTCCGCTGAGAAAATCAGCGGCTCAGATGATGAGATTGCAGCGAAGCTGTATGAGCTTCTGGAAGAAGGGAGGAATCGGTAATGGCAGGAGTATGCGTTTTTGCAGAAATTACGAATCAGGGCGTCAGTGAAACTTATCTGCCGCTGGTCGCTTTCGGCAAGAGCATCACGGATGTATCCGGGGAAAATCTGACCGCACTGGCAATTGGTGATGGTGCGGGGAATTATGGCGATAAGCTGCAGGCTGAAGGAGTAGATGAGATTATCCTGGCAGAGGTGCCTGGCGCTTCACCGGTACAAACCGATATTCTGGCAGAAGGAGTAGCTTCTGTAATTCGTGAAAAGAATTTTTCAACGATTCTTGTGCCTGCCACTCACCTTTCCAGGTCCCTTTTCGCCAGAGTAGCAATGAAGGAAAACATCGGTATGACTGCAGATTGTACTTCTCTTCGCACGGAAAAATCCGGTGAT
>CACVSR010000118.1:4865-6318 GCA_902756775.1 uncultured Lachnospiraceae bacterium
TGCGCTGCGATGTAATTTGCAATCAAGAAATAATTACGATGAAAACAGAAGACTGTGAACCGGCTGAGGCCGGCGGCAGTGCACCAGTTACGGTGATTCATCCAGATGCAGGTGCTTCGGCCATTCAGGTTCAAGGGTTTGAAAAGATAGATACTGCTGGCAGCATTCATGATGCAGAGGTGGTAGTCTGCGCCGGCCGTGGAGCCATGGAAGACGATAATTTTGAGAAAATCAAGGCCTTAGCGGCTAAGATCGACGCATCTGTTGCTGGATCCCGCCCGATGGCTGATAACGGATGGATTCCTTTCGAAAATCAGGTGGGACAGTCAGGTACTGTAATCCGGCCAAAAGTGTGCTTTACCTTTGGCATCTCCGGAGCTATTCAGTTCACAGAGGGAATCAAGGGTGACCCGATGGTGATTGCAGTAAATAAAGATCCACATGCTGCGATTTTCAGCTTTGCCGATTATGCCGTGGTTTCGGACATGGGCAGTGTTCTGGACGCACTGCTGAAATAGCAATTGAAAAAAACATATAGTGATAGTGCAGGCGGTTCTGCATTTCCCGATTTAACCTGGGATGCGGACTGCCTGTTTTGTTGTACAATTAATAGAGCTCAAGAACCCGGGTGCCTGGAAGGAGAGCTCCGACGAAGCTCGGACGGAGCAGTAGATGTTCAGGAAAAGGCGGGCAGTACTGCTGATGAAGCTCTGACGAATCAGTAGAACAAGGAAAAGGAGAGTTAATCATGATCATCCAGACAGGAATGCGCACAGATATACCGGCGTTCTATCATGAATGGCTTATAAATAGAATAAAAGAAGGTTTCGTAATGGTCCGCAATCCCTATGATCCTACTCAGGTCACAAGATACAGCCTTTCTCCCGAGGTGGTGGATCTCATGGCTTTTTGCACAAAAAATCCTGCACCCATGCTGTCGCATATGGATGTTTTGAAATCGTATGGTCAGTACTGGTTCGTCACCATCACTCCGTACGGTAAAGATATTGAACCCGGGGTGCCGGATAAGCGCAAGGTTATGGAAGATTTTAAAAAACTTTCAGAGATTGTGGGCGCAGATAGCGTGGGCTGGAGATACGATCCAATCCTCGTAGATGACAGGCATTCTGCTGACTGGCATATAGCTGCTTTTGAGCAGATGGCGGCAACCCTGTCAGGGTATACAGAGACCTGCGTCATCAGTTTTATCGACATTTACAGAAAAGTGGAAAGGAATTTTCCGGAAGCCAGGGCGGTTGGCTTCAATGACAGGATGAAGATAGGAAAAGCGTTTATACACATCGCAAAGAAATATGGAATGATTATAAGGCCGTGCGCAGAAGGCAGTGAACTTGAGCCTTACGGTGCAGACTGTTCCGGGTGCATGACGGTAGAGACTTATGAAAAAGCTCTTCACGCCAGGCTCAGTGTGCCGAAGCAAAGCGGGAATCAG
>CACVSR010000119.1 GCA_902756775.1 uncultured Lachnospiraceae bacterium
CCCTCCGCCCCGTACCGCAGAATGGTCCCATCCACATTGCAGTAGGAAAAAGAAGCCGTATCCTCCTGCGCATGGGTGGAAATCACCTCATAGCCGGAATATTTCCAGAAATGATTGACCGCTGTAGCCAGAACAGCCGTCAACAGAACCACACCGATAACAAGAAGATAGGATTTTGTTTTCAGCGACACGGGAATTCTCTTCCCCAACTGACGCAGGCGGATCAAAAGAGGAATCCCCTCCTGCTCTTCCTCGTCCTCATACAACTCTTCCTCGTCTGCGTCTTCGTCCTCGTCCTCTTCTTCCCCGTAAGCTTCGTCTCCGGCTTTCTTCTTTTTCCGAAAGAAACGGATTCCCGAAAAAGCTTTTCGCTCCGTTTTCGGCTTCTGTCCGGACTTTTCACCTTCCTGCCCCGCCACCTTCTCTGTGCTGTTTTCCGGAAGATCCTCCGCTTTTTCCCCGGTCTCTCCGGATTCCGGAGATCCGGTGTTTTCTTTTTCTTTTTGTTCTTCCCTCCCGGAGACAGAGGTCGCATATTCCACCGGGGCCACCCGGATTTCTACATCGGAATAATCCAGATCCGGCGCGGGTTTCCCGGTTTTCTCCCAATCGGCAGAAAGAATCTCGTCCTCCGAAATTTCTCTGGAATCGGCCTTCCTACCGGAATCTGCCTCCGGTTCCGGGTCCGCTGTTTCTCTCCCGGATTTTTTTTCTTCTACCGGTTCCTTTCCGGCGGTATTATCAGAAGAATCAGCCGGGGTTTCCCTGTCATAGAGCCAGGAATCCTCCGCAAAAGGTATTTTTTTATCGCTCATAACTTCTTTCCAAGAATTGCGGCGCGTTCGTTTATCCCTGCACCGACGGTTGATCGGAACTTCGTGTTAAAAAAGCAAGCAGGCTGCCGCATCTCCGGCCTGCGCCGGTTGCGGCAGCCTGCTGTCCGTCACTGTGAAATGCCTACAGCCATGCCCTGATGTCCTGATAAATTCCCTTCGCATCCAGTCTGTACTTCTCCAGCAGCTTCACTGCCGGACCGGATTCCCCAAAAACATCCTGCACACCCAGTTTTTTCACAGGCGTCGGACATTTTTCAGAGAGTACATCACAGATAGCGCTTCCAAGACCTCCGATTACCGAATGCTCCTCAACGGTAACCACTTTTCCGGTTTCCTTCGCAGCGGAAATGACCAGCTCCTCATCCAGCGGTTTGATGGTGTGGATATTGACTACCTTCGCCTGAATGCCATCCGCGGCAAGCAGCTCCGCCGCCGCCAGGGATTCCGACACCTCCAGGCCGGTGGCAAAAATCGTCAGATCCTTCCCTTCCCGTAGTACGATTCCCTTTCCAAGCTCGAACCGATAGTCCGGGCGGTCATTGATCACCGGAACCGCCAGCCTGCCGAACCGCAGATAAACCGGCCCCTGATATTCATATGCAGCACGGACAGCTGCTCTGGCTTCTACGTCGTCCGAGGGGTTAATGACAACCATTCCCGGAATCGTGCGCATCAGGGCGATATCCTCGTTGCACTGATGCGTCGCGCCGTCCTCTCCGACTGAAATGCCGGCGTGTGTCGCGCCTATTTTTACATTCAGGTGCGGATAGCCGACAGAATTACGCACCTGCTCAAAGGCACGACCTGCGGCAAACATGGCAAAGCTGCTGGCAAACGGCACTCTTCCTGTCGCCGCGATACCCGCCGCAATACCAATCATGTTGCACTCTGCGATTCCGCAGTCCACATGGCGCTCCGGAAACTCCTTCTTAAACATAGCCGTCTTGGTGGCCGCCGCCAGATCTGCGTCCAGCACCACGATATCCTCATGCTCTTTTCCGAGCTCCACCAGTGCGTGTCCATAGCTCTCGCGGGTGGCGATCTTTTTCATCTCTTTTGTCTCAGCCAAGTTCCTCACCCGCCTTTCTCAGTTCTTCCATGGCAGTCGCGTACTCCTCATCATTCGGAGCCTTGCCGTGCCAGCCGACAGAATTTTCCATATAAGATACTCCCTTGCCCTTCACCGTTTTGGCGATGATGGCGGTCGTCATTCCCTTTGTCGCGCGGGCTTCCGCAAAGGCAGCCCGAAGCTGGTCAAAATCATTCCCGTCCTCAACATTGATGACATGGAAATTGAAAGCTTCAAACTTCTTATCAATCGGATACGGATCATTGACATCCGTTACCGCACCGTCAATCTGAAGGTTATTGTTGTCCACGATCACACAGAGGTTATCCAGCTTCTTCGCACCCGCGAACATGGAAGCTTCCCAGACCTGCCCCTCGTCCAGTTCTCCGTCTCCCAGCAGGGTGTAGACGCGGAAACTGTCATGGAATATCTTTGCGGAAAGCGCCATTCCGACGGCCGCTGAAATTCCCTGTCCCAGGGAGCCGCTGGACATATCCACGCCCGGAATATGCTTCATATCCGGATGTCCCTGCAGATAGGAGCCGATGTGCCGGAGCGTCTCCAGATCCTCTTTCGGAAAATATCCCTTCTGCGCAAGTGTGGAATAAAGTCCTGGCGCGGTATGTCCCTTGGAGAGAACGAACCGGTCACGGTCTGCCTTCTTCGGATTCTTCGGATCCAGATTCTGCATTTCCTCAAAATAGAGGAAGGTAAAAATTTCCGCTGCGGAAAGTGAACCGCCCGGATGACCGGACTTAGCCGCGTGCACGGCAGTGAGTATCCCCTTCCGGACCTCCACCGCAGTTTTCTTTAACTCAAGATCAGTCATGTTCATGTCCTTTCCCTGTTTATTATTCACCGAATACCGCCTTGTAGTCCTCCTGGAACTTAACAATTCCGGCATCTGTGAGCGGGTGCTTCGTCATCTGCATGATGACCTTGTAGGGAACGGTGGCGATATCCGCACCGGCAAGCGCGCAGTCGGTGACATGAATCGGATTCCGGATGGAAGCCGCAATAATCTGTGTGTCCAGTCCCGCTACATCAAACATATCTGCAATGGTCTGGATCAGGTCAATGCCGGGAGTGCTGATGTCATCCAGTCTTCCCAGGAACGGAGATACATAGGTAGCGCCTGCACGTGCAGCCAGAAGAGCCTGATTCGCGGTAAAGATAAGGGTGCAGTTCGTCTTGATTCCATCTGCATGAAGCGCCTTGATGGCCTTGAGTCCTTCCGCAGTCATCGGGATTTTCACAACCATGTTCGGATGGATTGCGGCGATCTCACGGCCTTCCCGGATCATTCCCTCCGCGTCTGTGGTGGTGGCCTTTACCTCTCCGGAAATCGGTCCGTCTACAATGCTGGTGATTTCTTTGATGACCTCTTTAAAATCACGGCCTTCCTTCGCAATCAGCGACGGGTTGGTAGTCACTCCGCAGATGACTCCCATGTCATTAGCTTCTCTGATTTCATCCACATTTGCTGTGTCAATAAAAAAACGCATTTTCCTTCCTCCTGGTACTTTATGCCAACTCCGGACATGGTACTTCCATGCCCCACTGCATGTATAAGCCACAAGAGCCTATACCCTGTCTGAATCCGCGGATCTTCCGGTTTTTACAGGCCGGTCCGCAGACCACTACCATAATATTTCAACCGCCATCCCTTGTCAATGAATCCATGCAGGGAAACCGTAGTTACCATAGTCAGCCGTTACAATTCCACCCGTCCTTCCAGCGCGCGCAGAAGCGTAACCTCGTCAATATACTCCAGATCGCCCCCGACGGGCACACCGCTGGCGATTCTCGTAACCTTAATGCCGGTCGGCTTGATCAGCTTGCTGATGTACATCGCCGTGGTCTCTCCTTCCAGGCTGGAATTCGTGGCGATAATCACCTCATCCACATCGCCCTGAAGGCGCTGCATCAGCTCTTTCATACGAATATCATCCGGACCAATGCCGAGCATGGGGGAAATTGCCCCATTCAGCACATGGTACACCCCTTCATACTTCTGTGTTTTTTCATATGCCGCCAGATCCCTGGAATTCTCCACCACCATAATCTGACGGTGGTTTCTTCTGGGATTGGCACAGATCGGGCAAAGCTCCTGATCGGTCAGGGTTCCGCACTCCCTGCAGTAGTGCACGTTTGCCTTTGCCTCCGTGATGGAATCCGCCAGTTCCTTTACCTGTCCCTCCGGAAGCCCGATAATATGAAACGCCAGCCGCTGCGCGGACTTGGGACCGATGCCGGGAAGTCTTCCCAGCTGTTCAATCAGCTTGCTGATGTGTTTGCTGTATAATTCCATTTCCGCAATTCCATGTCAACATTCATTAAAAATTCAGGCCGCCGAGATTTCCAATGCCTCCGGTCATTTTACTCATAGAGGCAGTGACTTCCTCATCCACCTTCCGGAGCGCCTCATTGACGGCAGCCACAATCAGATCCTGCAGCATTTCAATGTCATCCGGATCGACTGCTTCCGGCTGCAGGACAACCTTTGTCACCTGCCGGTTTCCCGTTACCGTGACTTCCACGGCGCCGCCTCCGGCTGTCGCCGTAAATTCCTTCTCCTCCAGCGCCTTCTGCTGCTCTGCCATTTGCCTCTGCATGCGCTGCGCCTGCTTCATCAGGTTATTCATATTTCCGGGCATGCCGCCCTGAAATCCGCCTTTTCTGGCCATACTGTTTTCCTCCGTAAATCTACATGTCCCGCAGGGCGGGGCACAAAACTGCTGTCAATAAAAAAATGGATCCATCTGCCAGGATTCTTCTGGGGCACGAAACTGCTCACAATATTAAAAATGGAGTATCTATTCAGCACCCCAGACTCAGAACGCTTTGCGTTCCTCGTTGCGAGCGGTCAGAGCGGCTTCGCCGCTTGTCCGCCCCTCAGAAAACTTCTGAAACCGTTCGGTCTGAAACCGTTCGGCGAGCAAGCTCCCCGTCCGGATTTCATCAGTTTTCTGGGGGTGCTGAATAATTACAAAATGGATTCGTCTGCTAGGTATCCTCCTCGGAAAGATCCACAAAATCCACCGGCATCTGGATCTCGTTTTCCAGAATTTCCTCCAGCGGAATGTCATTCAAATGCTGTTCTCCGGCTCCTCCTGTCAGAACCGCCTCTACTTCTACATCCTTTCCCGTCACCTTCCGGATGATGCTTCTGAGTTCCTCCATCTTGCCGGAATCCGGACTGTTCAGCGTTTCCTGTACCGTGGGATCGGAAAGTTCCAGAAACAGCCTGGACCCGCCGTTTTTACTGTCATACTTCGGGACACACAGATCCAGATAGGTGCGAAGCGGCTGCGCCGCCGAGCCTTTGATCTGTCCCCACTTTTCACGGATTTTTTTCAGATCCTCCGGAGCGGCCATGACCGCTTTCTGCTCCCCCTTCGGATCTGCTGCTCCGCCCGGCGAAGCCGCCCGGCCGTCCGCAGACGAAAAGAGTCCCGAAGAACCGGATCCCGTACTTCCGGCGGGCGCGGTTCGCAGTACCGTCCCCGCTTCCAGCAGTGCAGATAGTCTGTCGTCCGTTTTCTCTGTTTTTTCTTCCAGCACCCGGATCCGATCCAGAACCCCGGAGAGATCCGTGTCCATCTGCGGCCTGCACAGACGGATCAGCTCGGTTTCCACCATGATCTGCTTCTGCGTCGCAAACCGTATCCGTCCGGAAAGATCCGAGAAGATCCGGATATAGCGGAAAAGCGTGTCGTCATCAATCAGCCGGCTTTCCTCCTTCAGCTGCTTCAGATTTTCCGTGGAGACATCCAGAACATCCTCCAGATCCTCCGAGCTTTTCAGGAGCATCAGGTTCCGCAGGTACCAGGTGAAATCGCTGACAAACTGCCCCATCTCCTTGCCGTCCCGGACCAGATCGCCCAGTAGCCGGAGGCAGGCCGCCGCGTCCCCCTTGATGACCTCCCGGAGCATACGGCTGAACACCTCCGTGTCCACTGTCCCCAGAACATCCAGCACCCGGTCATAGGTCAGCTCCTGGCCCAGATAAAATGCGATACACTGGTCTGTCAGACTGAGGGCATCTCGCATGGAGCCGTCCGCAGCCTTCGCAATATAGCGGATTGCCCTGTCTTCCGCCTGCACACCTTCCTTGTCCAGAAGTTCCTTTACTCTGGCCGAAATCGTATCAATCGAAATCCTGTGGAAATTATACCTCTGGCATCTGGAAAGAATCGTCACCGGGATTTTGTTGACTTCTGTTGTCGCGAGAATAAAAATCACATACTCAGGAGGTTCCTCCAGCGTCTTCAGGAGCGCGTTAAACGCCCCTGTCGAGAGCATATGTACCTCATCGATAATATAGACCTTGTACTTTCCCTGCGTGGGACGGTAGGAAACCTCTTCCCGGATCTCCCTGATGTTGTCTACCCCGTTGTTGGATGCCGCGTCGATCTCTATGACATTTGTCGAGGTTCCGCTCAGAATTCCTTTGCAGGTATCACATTCGTTGCAGGGGCTGCCGTCCTTCGGATGCTCGCAGTTCACCGCGCGGGCCAGAATCTTGGCAACCGTCGTCTTTCCTGTCCCCCGCGTCCCGCAGAACAGATAGGCATGACCGATTCTTCCGGCTTTCAGTTGGTTTTTCAGCGTTGTAACAATGTGATCCTGCCCCTTTACATCCTCAAATGAGACAGGACGAAATTTTCTGTAAAGAGCTGTATAGCTCATAATGCTTTAATCTCCAAAAGATATTCCGATCCGTTTTGCATCCTGGATTTCCTGGCACTTCGGATCTACGGTTTTCAGCTTTCCGGCCACATCGCCTAACGGAACGCGTTTTACCTTTCCGTTTATCATGGCGATCATATTGCCGAAATCCCGGTCCAGAATGGCCTTTGCCGCTTCCGACCCGAGGCGGGTAGAAAGAATCCTGTCATACGGGCAGGGGCTTCCGCCTCTCTGCATATGTCCGGGAACAGTAACACGGATCTCCATCCCTGTCTCTTTCTGAATGTCATCCGCAATTTTATAGGAGATAGAGGGATAATGCTTGGCAATGTCCTCCAGCGCCTTCTTCTGCTCCTTTTTCCCCAGCGCGGCAATCTCCTTCGGAATGGCTCCCTCCGCGACTGCAAGAATGGTAAATCCGCTGCCGCGCTGTTTCCGCTTATTGATTGCCTCGATGACCTTTGCAATATCATACGGAACCTCAGGTATCAGGATAATGTCCGCGCCGCTGGCGATTCCGGAATACAGGGTCAGCCATCCGACCTTATGCCCCATCACTTCAACAATAAATACCCTCTGGTGTGACGACGCCGTCGTATGGATGCAGTCAATCGCGTTGCTTGCAATATCCACCGCGCTGTAAAAGCCGAAAGTAATATCCGTCCCGTAGATATCATTGTCGATCGTTTTCGGCAGATGAATGATATTCAGCCCTTCCTCGCGCAGCAGGTTCGCCGTCTTCTGCGTTCCGTTTCCGCCGAGAATGACCAGGCAGTCCAAGCGAAGCTTATAGTAATTCTGCTTCATGGCTTCCACCTTGTCCAGTCCATTCTCATCCGGAACACGCATCAGCTTGAACGGCTGACGAGAGGTTCCCAGAATCGTACCGCCTCTTGTAAGAATACCGGAAAAATCCTTTGCCGTAAGCATCCGGTAGTCTCCGTAAATCAATCCCTTGTAACCATTCATAAAGCCATATACTTCAAGATCTTCCGCGTTATTGGCAAGCCCCTTCACAACTCCGCGCATGGTGGCATTTAACGCCTGACAGTCTCCGCCACTGGTTAAAATTCCTATTCTCAACATGGCTGTACGATCCTTTCTTGTGCTACTGTTTTCAAGTCCTATGAGATTTCCCTCCGCAGAAAATCCCAGATACAGTATAGCGGAAATTTTTTTTCAGTACAACCCGCCGCGAACCCGGAATCTCAGCCGGAGTACAGCTGCACGCAGAACAGTCATGCGGGACAGGGGCATCTTCCCGGAATTGACAAGTGCTATTAAAAACGATATACTGCGCTTATCCGCGCAGCCGGGGAGATAGCGGTGCCCTGTACCTGCAATCCGCTATAGCAGGGGTGATGCCGAACCGAGGACTTTTTCATGATGCAGCTGCCTTTGGAAAGTGGCGCTGACGTCTGGGTCTCACGCAGCGGAAATCTGTGAACCGTGTCAGGACAGGAATGTAGCAGCACTAAGCAGAACCTTTCGTGTGCCGTGAGGGCGCCTGGGCTGAGCTAACTGCCGAAGTAACGTGCATGGTGTCGGTCCGAAGCAAGGCGCGCGGCTTTTTTATTGTATAAGTCCAGTTTAGGAGCAAAAGCTTACGGGCCGCTTGCGGACCAGGAAGCTTTCGCTCCAGAAACGACAACAGGTATGAGCATGGAGTGACGCGAATGCGGCACGAAAATGCGAATGCCTGTTAGCGGTGCGAGAGCTGCCAAAAGCAGCGGAGCAGTGCGGGGGACTTATAAGTCCAGTTCATATTTTATTCATAGTTT
>CACVSR010000120.1 GCA_902756775.1 uncultured Lachnospiraceae bacterium
TGATCCCGATTCTGACCATGCCGGAGGATGATAAGACGCATCCGATCCCGGACCTTACCGGATATATCACAGAGGGTCAGGTCATCCTGAGCAGGGAGCTGTACCGGAAAGGCGTTACACCGCCGATTGACGTGCTTCCTTCCCTGTCCCGACTGAAGGACAAAGGAATCGGCGAGGGCAAGACCAGGGCCGACCATGCGGCTACCATGAACCAGCTGTTTGCGGCTTACGCCCGCGGCAAGGAGGCGAAGGAGCTGATGGTCATTCTGGGTGAGGCGGCTCTGACCGACATCGACCTGATCTATGCGAAGTTTGCAGATGAATTTGAGAGCCGCTATATCTCTCAGGGATACGGCACGGATCGCAGCATTCAGGAGACACTGGATCTCGGCTGGGAGCTGCTCCGTATTCTGCCAAGATCGGAGCTGAAACGTATACCGGATGCCATGCTGGATCAGTATTACGACAAGAAGTAACGCGGCAGCTTTTATGACGCGGATGTGAATTCCGTAACTGTGCAGGCAGGGGAAAGGCGGAGCCGTAGTTCCGGGTTCCCGTGCCTGTCGTGACGTGGTTCAAATACGGAATATTTACAATAAGAAGGAGGCTGTAAATGGCGGCTTCACAGGTGAATGCGACCAGAATGGAGCTCACCAGGCAGAAGAAAAAACTGGTGACAGCGGAAAAAGGACATCGGCTGCTGAAGGACAAACGGGACGAACTGATGCGTCAGTTTATGGATCTTGTCCGGGAGAATATGGAACTCCGGAAAAAGGTGGAGAAGGGCATTCAGAACGCCAACCGGAATTTTGTCCTTGCAAAAGCCGGCATGTCGGAGGAAGCCCTTCGGACGGCGCTCATGACTCCCAAGCAGGAAGTCTACCTGAAGTCCGGAAAGAAAAATGTGATGAGTGTGGATATACCGGTCTTTGATTATACGACCCGAACATCCGATCAAAATGACATTTACTCCTATGGCTATGCCTTTACGTCCAGTGACCTGGATGGAGCTGTGTATTCGCTCTCGGAGGTGTTTCCGGACATGCTCAGGCTGGCGGAGGTGGAAAAGTCCTGTCAGCTGATGGCTTCGGAAATCGAGAAAACCCGGCGGCGCGTCAATGCGCTGGAACACGTCATCATTCCGGAGACAAGGGACAATATCCGCTATATCTCCAACAAACTGGACGAGAACGAGCGGAGCACACAGGTACGTCTGATGAAGGTGAAGGACATGGTGCTGCAGGACGCGCACCATTATCAGGAATAATACAGGGAATACAGCAGGTATGCGCATTTTTGTCATGCTTTCACATGGCTTGATGCTCATACCTGCTGTCTTTTTTCGGACAGGGATTTTGATGTTGGTTCCATCTAAGACCACGTTCTGATGAAATTCCAACTTCTATGTGAACAGCATATGAAATCTATTCTTGATTTTTCAGAATCCCCTCCGCTGCGGTATGTGCGGTCGCCCACGCAATCTGAAGATTATAGCCTCCTGTCACGCCGTCCAGATCCAGTACTTCTCCTGCAAAATAGAGGCCGCCGACCCGTCTGGATTCCATGGTGGACGGGTTGACATCTTTTACAGAGACCCCTCCCTGTGTGATGATCGCTTCCTTGTAGCCCCTGGTTCCTGTAATCGTAAACGGAAAGGATTTGATCAGGCTGATGAAGTTCTTTCTTTCTTCCTTTGTGATCTCCCGGACTGGTTTTTCACCGGGTATTCCGGACAACTCCAGCATAACCGGCCGGAGGCTCGCCGGAAAAAGCCCTGGTATCACATTCTTGAATTCTTTGTTTTTTGCTTCTCCGAATTCACGGAGCAGTCTGTCATCCAGCTGTTTTTCTGTCAGCGCCGGCTTCAGATCCAGGAAGGCAGAAAGACCATTTCCGCCACTTTTTTGATTTTCCTCCAAAGCACTTCCTATATAGGAGCTGGCGGAGAGCGCCAGCGGTCCGGAAATACCGAAATGCGTGAAAAGGAGTTCTCCGAATTCTTTGAACTCTTTTTTCTTTCCATAGGGAATGCGGAGCGTTACATTGCGCAGGGACAGACCCTGCATCTTTGGAATATAATCTTCCTGTGTAACAAGAGGGACAAGAGCGGGTCTGCAGGAATCGATCCGGTGACCGGTTTCTTCCGCAAAGTGGTAGCCGTCCCCGGTAGCCCCGGTCGAGGGATAGGAAAGTCCTCCGGTCGCCACAACCACGGCGTCGGCAGGAATTCCAGTTCCGTCAGAAAGGAGCACTCCTTTTATCTTTTTCTTTCCGTCAGTGTCCGTATCTGCCAGTATCTCCGATACCTTTGTCCGGAGACTGATACTCACACCTTTTTCTCTCAGCCTTTTTTCCAGCGCCCGAATAATATCCGAGGAGTGGTCGGAGGCGGGAAAAGCCCGGTTTCCGCGCTCAACCTTTGTTTTTACTCCCAGCTTTTCAAACAGATCAATGGTATGATTGCTGTCCCATCCGTAAAAGGAACTGTAGAGGAAACGGGGATTGGTCACAATATGAGAAAGCAGCCCGTCAACGTCGCAGGCATTGGTGAAATTACAGCGCCCCTTCCCCGTTATAAAGAGCTTCTTACCCAGCTTCTCATTTTGTTCCAGTAAAAAGACCTCTGCCCCTGCCTCCGCAAGAAACAGGGCGGCCGCCATTCCGGCTGCGCCCCCGCCGATTATCACACATTTCATAGACTTACCTTATCATCCAGACGGTTAATTTCGTCGCCGGTATAGACCTGATATTCCTTCCAGAGCTGTTCCATGGTTTTCAGCGTATAAACGACTTCCTTCTGCCTGCGCATGCAGAGCGCAACAATCAGGGCATTGATGACAGACAGTGGAGCCACCAGGCTGTCCACAATGGAAGCCATATCGCTTCTGGCAATCAGATTGCAGGAAGAATAAAGGTTCATTGGCGAATGGATACTGTCTGTAATGGTAATGACTCTGGCATTTCTGTTATTGGCAAATTCCATAGCCTTCAGGGTGCGCATAGAATATCTGGGAAAACTGATTCCTATGACCACGTCCTTTTCGCTGATCCGGACCATCTGCTCAAAAATCTCACTGGCGTTATTCGTGCTGACAAGCCTGACGTCCGGAAAAATCTGTTTCAGATAAAAGCTGAGGAATTCCGCCAGCGGAGCACAGCTGCGGATTCCCACCACATAGATGGTCCTTGCCTGGAGAATGTCATCCACAGCCATCTGAAAAGCTTTTTTATCCGTCTGCTCCAGCGTCATGCGGATATTGTTCTCGTCATGGCGGAGCACGGTATCCAGAATTTTTTCTCTGGGAATTCTGCCGTAGGTAACCTCCATGCGCTGGATAGAATTCAGCTTCATGCGGACCATTTCCTCCAGATTGTCATGAAATTCCGGGAACCCGCTGTAGCCGAGCAGGGCGGCAAAACGGACCGCTGTGGATTCGCTTACTTCTGCCTGTCTGCCAAGTTCCGCCGCCGTCATAAAGGCTGCCTTTTCGTAATGCTCCATGCAGTAATCCGCCAGCCTTTTCTGCCCTTTGCTCATGGAAGAATAATGGTCGTTTATTCTGCTGATCAGGTTATCGGAGACCTGTGCGTTTGCTTTATTCATGAAATTTTTCCATTCCTCCCATGGCACCGATTAAAATGCCTCCGATCTCCGCAAGATCATAGGTCTCAAAAGCAGTGCTGAAGTTGGAGGAAAAAAGAATCTGTGCAGAGGCAGGGAATTCCTCGTCCCCTTCCCACAGAATCAGGCGGACAAAAAGTCCGTCAAACAGCTCAAAGTCATAGCAGGCATCTGCGTAATCCACTTTTGCGGCGCCGAATTTTTCGCAGATCTCCCGGAAAACATCAATCCGTTTTCCGTACTTTCCAATCAGCCGGAAAATGCATCTGCCCTGAAATTGCTTAAAATACAGGTCTCCCCCCGGCATATCCCGGAAGGACAGAAACTCTCCCGTGGCAGGCGCGGGGCTGGAAAGACAGAGGTAGCGGAGCATCAGAATCCTGGCGCTGTCGCTGCAGGAAAGAGCGTCCATGCCCGGTTCCGCCATGGTGATATGAAAATCCGGGTGGCTGATATGGTATTTTTTACCCAGAAAGCGGACACACAGCTCCCCGGTCTCCTGGTTAAAGGGAAGCTGCAGACGATCCGCAATCTCCTGCGGATCTGCCTCCCGGAATTTTTCTCCGTAAAACTCCAGCGGCTGGCCGTGGAGATTATCTTTATATTCTGTCGGCGCAGAACCGGTTATTTTTTCCTTATCCATCTTATTTCTCCTGAATCTGAAAATTTGTTTTTACCTTTTATGAATCTCTTCTTAAAGGTCCAGTTCATTATATAGATTTTTCCGATATAAGTCTAGTTCCTGACACGGGTGTTTCGAGACCAGTGTATCGAGACCAAACACCCAGAATATTAATAATTTCTTGAATTTAGTTCAACTTATGTTATACTTTTCATAGAAGATAGCGGCATTGATCAGCTATCGTGAGCTATGAAACAGTCTACTGTATCGGAACGCAGCCGATTGCGGAGCTCGACCATGGGTTTAGCGGTAACCACAAACCGAATAGGTTCTCAGGAACTGAACGAAAACGCTAGCTTTAAAGTAAAGGGATCCTGCCATTGAGGGATCCCTTTACTTTTCTTAAAACGCTAGCTTTAAAGTAAAGGGATCCTGCCATTGAGGGATCCCTTTACTTTTCTTGAGAATGGCAGGATTTGTATGACCAACTCGGACAAAAACATCTTATTCCAAGCTGCTGAAGCATGGATGGAACTGACAAATTATCGTTATATCTTCACATACGGTTACAAAAATAAACTCTATACAATAACGCTAGGCTTCGCCCCTTCCGATTTTCCTCATTTGGCTGGATTTCAATATATGAAAGATATAGCAGCAATGCCACGCGTTTCTCCCAATAAGCTGCTTCAGAAAATACTTGATGGTGCTGTTGATACTGAACCATTTCTCCGTGCAACAAAATTTGATGGTTATGTAGCTCCAAGACTGCGTGCCATTATGAGACTGAAGGAGTCACTGGATACTGAATTTAGCTTATACAAGTACATGCCACGGTTCTATTCCTTTTACACAAATATAAAGGCGGATTACCTGATTTCAAGCCATATTGATAATACAGATTTTATTTTCATTATCAATTCAAATAATGGATTTTCTTCCGTAGAGTATACGTGTTGCTCGATCTTCGAGCAGAATGAGCGAAACTATGTAGAAGGGCAACGCGAACGCATCTTACTCAAAAAAGAACGCATCTTTTTTCCCTTAAAAAAAAAAAAAA
>CACVSR010000121.1 GCA_902756775.1 uncultured Lachnospiraceae bacterium
AAACATTGTGACAGGACGGTCTGTGCTGAATGGAACCCAAAGTGTTATGAAAGTCAGCGCCGTCGCAAATGAGCCGATCAGCATGTAGAAACGCTTCGCGCCCATTTTCGCGCTGGTCCGGTCTGTAATATTACCCATGATCGGATCGGTAACCGCATCCCAGATGTGCCCGATCAGAGGAACCGTCCCCGCAAGCGCTGCCGGCATTCCCATTGCTTTAATTAGAAATACCGTGAAGAACGAATTGATGATAACAAAGGCTCCTCCGCTGAAAAACTCCCCTGCTCCATACATTAGCCGGGAACCCATCCCTGTGCTGTGCCTGCCTGACTGCATACCTGCTCCCTCCCCGTTGACGCGCCGGCACTTATCATATTCTTTACCACCTGTCCAGCATTTAACCAGTGCCAGATATTGCGAATAGTTTCATAACCGGCTTAATCTTCTTCTATCATTACATGTTACTATATTTTGTCGGTTATGCGATCATGAGATTCACGAGAAATGGGGAGCACATTCGAAATTTCAGGTTAAATTTAATTATGCAGACTGTTTGGTATCCTGCTCTCTTATTTCGTTTATCGTCAATCCGGTGACCTTGGCAATGCCGTTATAAGCGCTACGCCGTAATCCGGGCGTAACGCTCTGCCATCAGCACCTGCATCATAAAGTCATACGGATTCAGTGTGTCACTTTTCAGCATGGAAAAGATCTGCGCGCTGCAGCCGGAGACGAGGCAGACCCCCTGCTCGTTTCTTGTGACCGGCAGCTGGCGGTTCCTGCTCTGGACATTCCAGAATACCACCTGCGGCAAAGCATACCCTGCTGCCTCGAACTTCTTTTTTGCCGACTGGAAATTCGTCATTTCCGCATGGCTGCAGCAGTCAAACTCCATATCCGAAATAATGTACAGCTTGGCCGGGAGTTCCCTCTGCGGAAGTCCGTGCTTTACCGCCGTATACAGAATCAGATCAAAAACCTTTTCCAGATCCGTATTGCTGCAGTCGTCAAACGACATGCAGTAACGTACTTTCTCCACAATATCCCTTCCCTTAATCTGCACCAGAACCGGTGACGAAGAGAATGTAATGAAGTGGTTTCTGAATGAGCCATGATTATGTTCCGCGAAGTAGATTCCAAGAGACAGTGCCACAGCCGCAGGCAACGGCGTTCCGCCGAAGTACATGGAACCGGAACCGTCTACGACGACGAGCGCATTCTCATCGCCCGTAAAATCCTCCAGCGCGTTCCATGTGATATCCATGCTCTTCCTCTCGTCTTCTGAAAAAGAACGGAAATTACCCTCGGAAACAATCGGCGCAATGATATCGTATGGTGCAAGCGTGCCCGTATGCAAAACAGACCGGCCCGTCCGCGCTTTCTCCAGAAAACTCCGGTAACGTGCTTCATCGTTCCGGAGAAAAGCTTCCCTGTACTTAAAGAGCGCCTTGGACGGCTGCTTCTCATATGCAAAGGTATAATCCTTCTCTCGAAGGTTATTTTCCAGAATCCGGAGCCGCGCTCTCAGAGCTGTAAGGCTCTTTCGGTACGCAGCATCTGTCATGCCAAACGACCGTGCGATTCTTTTCGCCTTGCGGATTGTTTTGACGTTGGACGCATTTACCGACGGCAGCCACTTGCAAAGAAGTGACACCTGACCGCCGGCGGACATAGTCTCAAGATCCTTCTGAAACTGTGCCCGCAGCGTATTCAGCATATCATTCTCACAAGCTGTTCCAAACAGGCAAAGTTCATCATCGAACCTTCCAAATTCGCTGATATAGGAAAGATTCTTTCTGACTGTCTCCGGCTCATGATCCGCAAGCCACCGCAGGATGACCCGGAATACCCGCCTCTCGCCGAGTCCGCCGCGGATATCGCGCGCAAAGAACAACGTCTTCACCGCGAGGTCGGCATTTTCCGCGTAGGCACGCAAAAAAAGCCCTGTAATCTTATTCTCGGATTCGGCACGGAGAGCTCCGATGCTTGCGAACATATCCAGACATTCCGATCCTGTGCCTGCATGCGTAACTGCGCCATTTTCGGTATAGGTGATATTTGCCTCATTCTTCATCATCTCAAGCATCGCTCTTCCCTCCTTCTCATGTTCATCAAGGTGCCATATAGAATCAGTATTCTTGATAGTAGTTTGCTGTCAGCACCTTTACAAAGCGCCATCTTATCGGGAATCGAACCCTTGTTTCGGAGAAAGATTTCTCCGTGCTTTGACCACATAGCGACTGTTAATTGCTGTTGACGCTTTTCTTGAGCTAATAGTAACAGAACGGAAAGCCCGGATCATGGAAAAAAAGTTGCGAACCCGTCAGGATCCGCAACTTTCAAAATTTCTTTGCATATGGAGCCGTTCCCGGATCAGTTCAATAAAACTGTCCGGAGACGAGACTCTGATTTTAGGGCCGAAGGACAGCACCCGGATCAGGATCTCCGTTTCGTCTTCTTTCCGGTAACGGAGCGTGATCCGGTAATGCGTATCATCCAGTTTCATAGTCTCTTTCTCTATGTCAGAGAAATGGATCATCGCCCGCTCAAGGGCATTTCTCTCATCAACAAGTTCCAAAACAACAATTTCCTTCCGCGGTTTGACAGAAAAGCTTCTAATCCCGTTCTTTTCTGTCAGACTGACTTCAAGGACACTGGCCAGACGGATCACATACTGTGTTCCTTTTGGAGAATACGCAACAAGCCGGAACTTGTCATCCTTGGATGAATATTCCAGCTTTTCGGGGATAAACATCTGGTCGTGACAATAATGTTTACTGCGATACCGGATTCTCAGGTCTCTGCCTTCCTTCAATGCCAACAGCACTTTTTTAAAATGTTCCTGATAAAAGGGATCCTCATACGGATCGCCATCGCCATCGCGGTCAAACCATACAAAAAAGTCAGTCGAAAACAGCGGCTCCACATCCTCCAGCTCCTGCATCGGCGGGTCAAACAGGCGGATTCTCGGGTCCTGACAGATGGCCTTCATCCATTGTTTCTGCAGCGTAGTCAACGGCATTGTCGGCACATGTCGGAGAGGTGTTGTGTAGTCCTTCCGAAGAAGCGGCCATTCCCCCTTTTCCAGCGCTTCGGGGATGGATATTCCACTTTCCATGTAAGCCTTTTTCAGGATAATTTCCCGGATACGTTCCTTTGAAAGCGTTCCACGGACCGCTTCGGTCAGTATTCCGGCGACAACATTATAGTAACTTCCGTAAACCTCATTGAACAGCATTGCCGCCTCCGTAGATCTCATACATTTCCTGAAGATCCTCATAAAAACGCCTTGTCACTTCCGGATCTGTGCAGGTAAGGCTTTCGATCCTGCCCGTAAAAGTCCGTATCCATGGAAGTATTTCCTGCGCATCATATACAATGGCTATAAATTCATAGGTATGCTCATCCAGCCGGATTACGGTTCCATTTCTCTTCTCCCTGTACAACCTGTCAGCAACAAAGCTTTCGTCTTCCTCCAAACGAATCCGCATGGTCAGTTTCTGAAGCTCTCTGTTCCGGTCAGGGCCTGAAGATGTTCCCCATAAATACCTGGCAAAACAATTTCCCGTCCTTTCCAGCTTTTCCGGTTCCGGTTGGTTTTCCATCATTTTGACTGCGTGAATTCTGTCCAGTCTGTACATTCGTGGACATCTTTCTTCAAAACTGTATGCCAGCAGATTCTCCCTGCCGTTCCGCGTACTGATATATATCTTCATCGGATAGACAAGCGCCTGATACCTCCCGTCTTTATCTCTCCTTGTAGAAAAAGTGATCAGCGCGTTTTTTCTTTCCATGCGGCAGACAAGAAGTTCTTCAAGAATCCCTGAATCGAGTGCTCCCATAAGATAATGGTGCTTGAAGCTGAAATAATCACGGGAATCCGGATATTTGTCTAGAAGGAACGCGCCGACTGCGCCAAGCGGCATCATCTCCGACGCGAAAGAAACCGCGTCTTTCCAGGCATCCATATCCCATGCCCTGTTGCATCGGCTATAGAGCAGCTCTCTTCCGAACTTCTCCGTCTTCAGGATTCCAAGGGATACATACTCCTTCAGTTTATTACGGATGGTGGAGTCATCCGGCATAAAAGAGTCATCCGCGATATAGTAGTCCTGTATGCGGTCGGCAATCGTCTTAAAGGAAAGTTTTTCGCCGTCAGCCAGCATATCCAGAATATAAAAATGCAGAGTGATATCCTTATTCGTGAAGCTTTTGGCCTTCAACGCCCTGTAGAGCGGATTATGCCGCGTCTCCCGGCTGTCTACGGAAATAAATACACGTTTCCCGGAAGCGTCCTGGTGAAATACCATGGAATCGCCCAGCCAGCTTTCGATCCTCCGGCGCTCATTGTCATAGCTGCGGGGACTTTTCCGGTCAAAGTCGTTGCGGGTGTGGAAGCCAAAGACATAAAAATCCCGCATGTAGGCCCGGATTTTCTCAAAATTCTTGATCAGTTCGCTGTATGCCATCGTCCTTTACCATCTATACCCAACCGCCATTAGATTGCGAATTCTGAAAACCGAACTTTCCTCACACACGCATCTTCCGGCTCACAAACCAGAATCCGTTCTCCTCATAATACAGATCGACTCTCTGTCCGAGTATCCGGCAGACATACCGGATTCCTGCACCTTAAGGCTGGCACAGCGGTCGACGCGGAGGATCTGATCAATATCGTATTTGCGGCCGTCCTCCCAGATCAGGCGGAGCGGCTTCATCCGCCCGTCGGAGGAAAAATCCGCGATCACCTCGACATAAGCTTTATACGGACTTACGAAAAGCGCTTCCTGCGCATTTTCCGTAAGAGGCGCGCCGTCTCGCGCATCCGGGCGGTCCGAACGCCCGGAATCATGATGATAGTCGTAAACGCCCACTTATCTCACCTTCCTCGTAAGAAGCAATGTCTCACACCCGCTACGGTTTCCGTGTTCCAGATACGAATGCGGATGAATCATATGGTCCTCCGCCGTCGCATTTAAGGAGGAAAGATACCGGTCCTCATGCATAATGCCCCTCTGCACCGCAGCATACCCGTACCGGCTGCGGATCAATGACACCATCCTGTCCGCCCGCATCTGCTGCTCGCGGTGCTGCTCATCTAGAAACAGAGAAAGCTGCCTCGGCTGTCCCTCCTGTTTTAAGTCACAGACACTGACCCCGATGCTCCGGATCGGTTTCTCCCACCGGTACAGCTGCTGAAAGATGGAAAACGCCGCCCCCGCGATCTCGCCGGAGATATTGGTGGGCGCCGCCAGTTTTTTCTGCTGGTGGTATCCGCAAAGATCCGTGTCACGCACATAAATGGAGACCACCTGTCCCTCAAATTGATTCTTCCGGAGCCGCTCCGATACACTCTCCGCAAGCAGATAAAGCACGAGCCGCACATCCTCATCATTGACCAGATCTCTCGGCGTTGTCGTGCTGTTGCCGACGCTCTTGACCGGCGCCTCTATGCCGAGATCATTTACCGGCGTCCGGTCCTCACCCCTTGCAAAAACAGACAGCATCAGGCCGATTTTGCCGAACCAGTTCTCAAGATAAGAAGGATCTGCATCCGCAAGCTCCCCGATCGTGCGGATGCCGTATTTCTCCAGCTTCTTGTCCGTCCTTCTCCCGACATACAGAAGATCCGACACCGGAAGCGGATAGATCAGCTTCTTGTAATTGTCCCGGTCAAAAACAGTGATGGCATCCGGCTTCTTATAATCGCTGCCGAGTTTTGCGTAGATCTTGTTCCATGAGACGCCGATGCTGACCGTGATGCCGAGTTCCCGGCGAATCCTCGCGCTGATCTCCTGCGCAATCCGGCAGCCGTTTTCGAGCGTCCGTGTGTGATCTCCCAGAAGCGCGCAGCTGTCCGTAAGATCGATCCAGCATTCATCGAGGCCGAAGCTCTCCACCTGCCCGGAATATTCCTGATAAATGGCTCTTGCCATGCGGGAAAAGCGCAGGTACAGATACATCCTCGGCGGAACAAAAACAATGTCCGGGCAGCACTGCCTCGCCTGCCAGAGCGCCATGCCGGTCTTCACGCCGCGTCGCTTTGCGATGTAGTTGGCCGTGAGGACAATGCCGTGGCGCTGCTGCGGATCACCGCCGACCGCAAGCGGCTTTCCGGCAAGTTCCGGGTGATACAGCATCTCCACCGACGCGTAAAAACAATTGCAGTCCACATGCAAAATGATCCGATCCGGCATCCTTCTCACCCCCTCGTCTTCCATTTTCCGGCAACTTTCTCTTCGCCTTTCTCTGTACGTCAGTATAGCACCTCGCATAGTAGTTGAAAATAGATAATTAGCAAATTTTCACTCTGTTTTAGAGTATTCCTCTTGACTTTTTCGTATGAAATGATATTCTATAGGGGAGAAAATGGAATTTCTGCATAGCCGGACATTCCCTGCAGATCACAGGCAGAAACGTCAGAAAGAGGTGTTTCATGGAAAATATCGGCGCAATCATCACTTCTTACAGGAAGAAAGCGCATATATCTCAGACCGAGCTTTCGGAAAGGCTGAAGGAAGAGGGAATCTATGTTACTCAAAAAGGCATTTCCGCCTGGGAAACCGGAAGGAACGATATCTCCGCGCGGGTTTTTCTGCACGTCTGCCGGATTCTGGAGATACCGGACTGTCTGGAGGAATATTTCGGAAACAATCCGAATAATCCGCTCGCCATGCTGAATGATGCGGGGAAGCAAAAGGCGCTCACCTATATCGACATGCTGATTCACCCGGTGAACTACCTGAAAGGAGCAGATGTAGTCTCATATCCGGCCGTTCCGGCGGACGGGCCGCAGGTAATCCGCCTTCGCCTTTACGATGCCAGGGTATCCGCCGGACGCGGAAATTTCCTCGATTCCGACTATTACACAATTATCGAAGTGCCGTCAGAGGACGCAAGAGGCGCTGATTTTGCCGTCACCGTCAGCGGAGACAGCATGGAGCCGGTGTTCCACGACCATGACATGGTCTATGTGCATCAGCAGGAAACACTGGACAATGGAGAAATCGGAATCTTTTCGTTAAATGACAATGCATATATCAAGAAGTTGAAGAATGACGGCGACGGGACATTCCTGATTTCTCTGAATCAGAAATATGACCCGATTCCGGTACACCTTGACCGCGATGACTTCCGTATCTTCGGCAAAGTGTGCAGTGCTACCCGGTAGGGAGCGAAAGCTGATTAAATACTTTGTCACTCACAATTGTGCTCCCCACACCAGCGGGAAATTTCCGCAATCAGGTCCAGCGGAAGATTATCCTCATAAGGGATCTGAATCGCTCCTTTGCTGAATTTCAATCCGCGTTTTCTGAGCTCGCCCGCAAAGTATTCCACCGCGGCAGGGCCCGGGTAGATGCCTATGTGCTGTTTTGCCGCCGCAAAGTGAATAATATTGTGGCCGTTCCACCACGTCGGCATTGACCAGGAAATTCTCTCTTCTACGGAAGGGAGCTGCTCTCTGATCGTGTCACGAACGGTGCGCAAATTGCTCCTGTGCGCCGGGTCCTGCTTATTGATGTATTCGTCAATCGGGGTCATAGTTTTACTCCTGCATTTCTTCCAATCGCCAGATTACAGAAATGATTTTCATTGGCAAAGACAATCTCCCCGTCCTTAACCAGCACTGCACCGAAGGGTTCATTTCTGTGTTTGACTGCTGCCTCTCTGGAATATGATTTTATTATCATGGATAAATTATCGAAAGAAGCTATTGTCAGTATATAATGAATATGGTTCAAAGTTTATTTTAAAGAATGGAGCGAGTACAATGTTTAAAAAAATCTGGATATGCTGTTGCATTATTATCATGGTACTTCTGTTTGCTCAGGGAACTAAAAGGATATGTTCAGCATATGAC
>CACVSR010000122.1 GCA_902756775.1 uncultured Lachnospiraceae bacterium
TACGTTTTCCGGTTCCGTTCCATCCAGTGTTGACCAGATACGCCTTTGCTCCGCTCTTCTCCATTCTCTTAACCAGCTCCTCCGCATATTTGGTCGGATGAAGCTCCAGGAATGCCTGTCCGAAGCATGCAGAGAAGGTCGGTGTGGGCTCGGTAATTCCGCGCTCGGTTCCCGCAAGTTTTGCGGTGAAACCGGACAGGAAGTAATACTTGGTCTGCTCCGGAGTCAGGACAGATACCGGCGGAAGTACGCCGAAAGCGTCGGCGGAAAGGAAAATGACATTCTCCGCTGCCGGTCCGTGAGAAATCGGTTTTACAATTTTTTCAATATGATCGATCGGATAGGAAACACGGGTGTTCTCGGTAACACTCTTGTCCGCAAAATCAATCTTTCCGTTTTCATCTACGGTTACGTTCTCCAGAAGGGCGTCTCTCCGGATCGCGTTGTAGATATCCGGCTCGGAATCCTTGTCCAGGTTGATAACCTTTGCGTAGCATCCGCCCTCGTAGTTAAACACGCCGTTGTCATCCCAGCCGTGCTCGTCGTCTCCGATCAGAAGACGCTTCGGATCGGTAGAAAGGGTTGTCTTTCCGGTACCGGACAGCCCGAAGAACACAGCGGTGTTCTTTCCGTCCAGGTCTGTATTGGCAGAGCAGTGCATAGATGCAATACCCTTCAGCGGCATAAAGTAGTTCATCATGGAGAACATACCTTTTTTCATTTCTCCGCCGTACCAGGTGTTGATGATTACCTGCTCTTTCGACGTCACATTGAACACGACTGCCGTCTCGGAATTCAGTCCCAGTTCTTTATAATTGGTTACCTTTGCCTTGGACGCGTTGTAAACAACGAAATCCGGCTCAAAGTTCTCCTGCTCCTCTGCGGTCGGCTTGATGAACATGTTGCGGACAAAATGTGCCTGCCATGCAACTTCCATAATAAACCGGACAGCCATTCTGGTATCCTTATTGGCACCGCAGAATCCATCCACGACATAGAGTTTTTTGTTGGAGAGCTCTTTCTGTGCGATCTCCTTGACAGCCTTCCAGGTCTCCTCGGAAGCCGGATGATTGTCATTCTTATACTCGTCAGACGTCCACCAAACGGTGTCCCTGGAATTCTCATCCATAACGATAAATTTATCTTTGGGAGAGCGTCCGGTGTAAATACCGGTCATAACATTAACAGCGCCAAGTTCTGTAACCTGTCCCTTCTCGTAACCGGTCAGACCTGGTTTTGTCTCTTCCTCAAACAGTTCTTCGTAGGAGGGATTGTACACAATCTCCGGGGTACCTGTAATGCCATACTTGCCTAAATCAATCTTTGCCATTCTGGTTAACCTCCTTTGCAGGCTTCCTGTTCTTTCCCGGCCGCCTCCGGCGCTCCGGACTCCTGTGCCTGCAGCTCTGCTTTTGCACTGAAACTAATACAAAAATGGTTCCGTTACCGATTATACATGAATCCACTGGGATTGTCACCAGATTGACAATCGGAAAAATGCACGAAGAATTCGGGAAATGCCGGGATTCCTTGCGGATTTTGACGAACACAGAGACCTCTTCTCTCCCTCCCCTCATAATGAAAACCACACAAAGACACGTTTTTTACACAAAAAGAACTGCCGCCTCCTTGCGCAAAGGAAAAAGCAGCAGCTCCGAAAAAACAGAGTATTTTTTTCAGGCGATTCCTGTGAACTGATAGCCGGCGTCTTCCACAGCCTTTTTCAGGACTGCCTCATCTACCGCCTGGCTTAACGTCAGGACAGCCTGGCCGCTGGTGCGTGATACCTCGGCCGAGGTCACTCCATCCAGCGCCTCCAGCGCGTTCTTTACGTGCTTTTCGCAGTTTCCGCACATCATTCCCTCTACCTTGATCGTCTCTGTCATGTTCTTATCCTCCTTTTGTTCTATTTTGTCCTTTACATCTTTTTTATCTGAATCAACCAGCCCTGCGTCAGCGCCTTCTGCTTCACCGGCCGGATCATTCCCCAGATTTTTTTCCGCGGCTTCTTCTCTTTCTTTTGCTTCTCCGGCATTTTCCGGGAGCGCTCTGTGCCGCATCGGTCTGTCATGCGACGGGCTGTGCACCTTGAACAGGTTCAGCCTCAGCGCATTCATGCAGACCGTAAAGCTGGAAAGAGACATAGCCGCCGCCCCCCACATGGGATTCATGTGAATTCCCGGATACAGCCCTGCCGCCATGGGAATCAGGATAACATTGTAGGCAAATGCCCAGAACAGGTTTTCATGGATATTCCGAAGCGTCGCCCTGCTCAGGCGGACTGCGGCCGATACATCCGTAAGTTTTGAGTTCATCAGCACAATATCTGCGGAGTCTATGGCGACATCGGTACCGGCGCCGATGGCGATCCCTGTGTCTGCCCTTGTAAGCGCAGGCGCATCATTAATGCCGTCTCCGACCATGGCCACCCTGCCGCGTTTCTGCAGCTCCCGGATAACAGATTCCTTTCCCTCCGGAAGAACGCCGGCAATCACTCTGTCCACCCCCGCCTGGCTGCCGATGGCTTTGGCTGTCCTCTCATTATCGCCGGTCAGCATGACCACTTCAATGCCCATATTCTGCATTTCCCTGACTGCCTGGGCGGAATCATCCTTGATGACATCTGCCACGGCAATAATGCCTGTCAGCTTCCCATCGCTTTCAAAAAACAGAGGTGTCTTTCCCTGCCCGGCCAGATCCCGCGCCTTTGCCCGGATGGTTTCGGGAATCTCTGTCCGCCCGGAAATAAACTTCTCCGATCCTCCATAGAGGAGATGTCCCTGCAGGCATCCTGTTAACCCGTGGCCAGCCAGAGCCTCGAAATCCGTCACTTCCTGACCTGTCAGTTTTTTTGCCTGAGCTGCCTCCACAATTGCCCTTGCCAGCGGGTGCTCCGATTTTCTTTCCAGCGCATAGGCGCTTTCCAGAAGTTCTTCTTCTGTCACTCCTTCCGCCGGAATCATATCGGTTACCTGTGGCTTTCCGGCAGTAATTGTCCCCGTCTTGTCCAGCGCAATGATCTGCACCTTTCCGGCATTTTCCAGCGCTTCGGAGGTTTTGAAAAGGACGCCGTTTTTGGCTCCCATTCCATTTCCGACCATGATGGCGACAGGAGTCGCAAGGCCGAGGGCGCAGGGACAGGCGATAACCAGCACGCTGATGGCGCGCTCCAGTGAATACGCCAGACTGCCGCCGGCAAACATCCATAAGACAAGAACCGCTGCGGCTATCAGGATAATCGCCGGCACAAAGATACCGGAAACCTTATCTGCCACCCGCGCGATTGGCGCTTTTGTCGCCGCCGCGTCGCTGACCATCTGAATGATCTGAGAGAATGTCGTGTCTTCTCCGATTCTTGCCGCCCTTGCCCGGATAAACCCGGACTGGTTCATAGTGGCCGCAGAAACACTGTCATCCACACCTTTATCTACCGGAATGGATTCCCCTGTCAGGGCAGACTCGTCTACCGCAGTTGTCCCTTCGATAATCACACCGTCCACCGGAATCGATTCTCCCGGCTTTACGACAAAAATGTCTCCCACCTGCACCTCGTCAATGCCTACCTGCACCTGCTCCCCGTTCCGCTCTACAACCGCGGTTCTGGGCGCAAGCTTCATTAAATTCTTCAGCGCGTCCGTGGTACGACCCTTGGAGAGAGATTCCAGCGTCTTTCCCACAGTAATCAGAGCGGGAATCATGGCCGCCGACTCAAAATATAGTTCGTTATGATAAATGGACATCAGATCCGCATTTGCGGTTCCCTCCGTTACCAGCCAGGTCATCTTTAAGAGAATATACAGCGACCAGCCGAACGAAACGCCAGAGCCCAGGGCGACCAGCGTATCCATGTTTGGGGCACGGTGCGCCAGAGACTTAAACCCGGAGGTGAAAAATGCCCGGTTGATAATCATAACGACAATAGCCAGAAGCATCTGGATGACCGCCAGGCCAATATGGTTATGCACCAGGAAGAAAGGAACCGGCCATCCCCACATATTGTGTCCCATTGTGATATACATCAGAACCAGAAGAAAACCTACCGAGAGTACCAGCCGCCTTACCAGCTTTGGCGTCTCTCTGTCCTTCAGGGCATCCTCTTCCGCCGCCAGCTTCGCGCTTGCGCTCTCCTTCTTAACCGCTTCTTCCCTTGGAGAAGCGCCGTAACCGGCGTTCTCCACTGCCCGGACAATTTCCGAATCTCCCGCCGTTCCGTCCACAGCCATGGAATTTGTAAGCAGCGATACCGTTACAGAGGAAACCCCCGGCACCTTTGCCACAGCTTTTTCCACATGGGCCTGACAGGACGCGCATGTCATTCCCGTTACCGTAAATTGCTTCATAAATCTATCCCTCTTTTCCGCCGCCTCATTTCATCAGCTTCTGCAGCACCTCACACAGCTCGTCTATGGTCTCATCCTTTCCTTCCTGGATATCATGAACCACACAGCCTCGGATATGACATCCCAGAAGAACCTTGTTAAAGCTGTTCAGCGCGCAGGTGGCCGCCGACACCTGAATCAGAATATCCGGACAGTAGGCATCATTTTCTACCATCTTTTCGATTCCCCGGATCTGTCCTTCCACCCGTTTCAGCCTGGTTAAGAGCGCTTTCTGCTCCTGCGCTGTCCGCT
>CACVSR010000123.1 GCA_902756775.1 uncultured Lachnospiraceae bacterium
CCGGAAGTTGTGGAGGATATTACAGAGCTGTACGATGTTCTGGGAATTGTGGGTAATGGAACCAGTAATCAGATTTTACAGTCTGCGGACATTGAGCACACGGATGTCCTGATCGCCGTGACAGACCGGGACGAGGTAAACCTTCTGTGCTGTGTTATTGCGAAACAGAAATCCACCTGTCATACAATCGCAAGAGTAAGAAATCCGATTTATTCTGCAGAGCGGCATTTCCTCCGGCACGAACTGCAGTTGTCACTGACGATCAACCCGGAGCAGGAGGCGGCGAGGGAGATTGCGCGGCTCCTGCAGTTTCCGAATGCCGTGGAGATAGATAGTTTTGCCCAGGACCGGATTGATATGCTCCGGTTCCGGATCGGAAAGGAATCTCCTCTGGCAGAAAAGGCACTGCGTGATCTTTCCCCGATTCTGGGCGGAAATATTCTGGTCTGTATGGCAGGTACCGAAAATGGAGCGGTTCTTATTCCGGATGGAAATTATGTAGTTAAGGTCGGGGATACGCTGACCATTATCACCATGCCGGGGGAAGCGGAAAAATTTTTCTCCCGTATCGGAATTACTACCAATAAAGTTAAAAACGCGATTATTATCGGCGGAGGCGGTATTTCTTACTATCTGACGGAATTTCTTCTGAAGATGGGAATTGATGTGAAGATTATTGAGCAGAATAAAGAACGCTGCGAGGAGCTGAACGATCTCTTCCCAAGCGCGGTCATTGACTGCGGGGACGGAAGCAGCCAGGAGCTTTTAAATGCGGAGCATCTGGAGAGTATGGATTCGCTGGTAGCCTGCACGGGTATTGACGAGGTGAATGCGATTCTTTCGCTGTATGCAAGAAAAAAGGTCAGAAAAAAGGTTGTCACCAAGCTGAATCATGTGGAGTTTGATGATGTCATTGACAGTCTGGATCTGGACAGCGTTGTAAATCCAAGAAAGCTGACGGCTCAGAAAATTCTGCAGTACATTCGTGCGATGAATAACAGTATGGGGAGTAATGTAGAGACGCTCTATCGTTTGATGAACGGAAAGGTAGAGGCGCTTGCATTTATTATTCAAAAGGAATCTCCTGTGACTGGTGTCCGTCTGGCGGATTTGCGGACAAAACAGAACACGCTGATTGCCGGTATTATCCGCGGAGGCCGGCTGATTATCCCCGGAGGGCAGGATGCCATAGAGGTTGGGGATTCGGTTATTGTAGTGACGACAAATCTCGGTTTTGTAGATATTTCGGATATTCTGGATTGACGCAGCGGCGGAATCCGGACATCGCGGCCACGGTTTTACTACCGCAGAAAAAAACGGTTTGGCAGGGCTGCCAGGTTTCCGGGGGTCGGGCTGGTGTTCCGGCTTGCATGAAAGAGGAAAAAAACAGTGAATTATTCAATGATCCGGTTTGTTCTGGGCTGGGTGCTCAAGGTGGAGGGGATGCTGATGCTGCTTCCCTGCTTTATTGCCCTTATTTACCGGGAACCGGAAGGAAAAATTTACCTTTTACTGGCCTTTGCCGCCATTCTTGCGGGAGGACTGATCAGTTCCCGCAGGCCGAAGAACATGGAACTGTATCCCAGAGAAGGCTTTGTTGCCGTGGGACTTGCCTGGATTCTTCTTAGCGCCTTTGGAGCGCTTCCCTTTGTGTTTACCGGCGAAATCCCGTCTTATGTGGACGCTTTTTTTGAGATCGTCTCCGGTTTTACAACGACCGGTTCCTCTATCTTATCCGATGTAGAGGCCTTGTCTCATACGACCCTGTTCTGGAGAAGCTTTTCTCACTGGGTCGGCGGCATGGGGGTTCTTGTGTTTATTCTGATGATGATACCGTCTCAGAACGGGTCGCATATGAACCTGATGAAGGCGGAGAGCCCAGGTCCGGAGGTCTCCAAATTTGTTCCCAAAGTCCGCAATACGGCCAGAATTCTGTACCGGATTTACCTGATCATGACGCTTATCCAGATTGTGCTGCTTCTGGCTACGGGCATGTACTGGTTCGACGCCCTCTGTATCACATTTGGAACTGCCGGAACCGGAGGCTTTGGAGTTTTGAATTCCAGCTGCGGAAGCTATACGCCCGTGCAGCAGTGGATTATTACGGTATTCATGATTGCCTTCGGCGTGAATTTCAGTTTTTACTATCTGCTGAAAATCCGCAGGCCGAAGGACGCTTTTAAGATGGAAGAGGTGCGGTATTATATCATTATTATTCTTCTTGCCATCGGTGTTATCGCATGGAATATCAGTGGAACCGGATTGTATCATGGATTGGAAGAAACGGTTCGGGCTTCGGCTTTTCAGGTTGGAAGCATTATTACCACTACCGGGTTTTCCACGACAGATTTTGATATGTGGCCGACCCTGTCCAAGACCATACTGGTCGGACTGATGGTGATCGGTGCCTGCGCGGGAAGTACCGGAGGCGGTATCAAGGTCAGCCGGTTTGTCATCTGCCTGAAATCTGTCAAACAGGCCATTTACGCCATTGCGCATCCCCGTGCGGTGCGGAAGATCCGCATGGACGGGCATCCGGTACAGGAAAATATTATGCGCTCCCTGTACGGATATATGGTTGCCTATTTCGCCATCTTTGCATTTTCTGTGCTGGCAGTCAGCGTGGATAATTTCTCGTTTGAGACGAATTTCACTGCGGTTGCCGCTACGCTGAACAACATCGGTCCGGGACTTGCGCAGGTGGGACCGACACAGAACTTCGGAGGGTTTAGTATTTTCTCCAAGCTGATATTATCCTTTGATATGCTGGCCGGAAGGCTGGAGCTTTTCCCGATGCTGATGATTTTCTATCCGAAGACATGGAAAAACTGCTAATGAGGAGACAAGCAGTTTAACGGAGAATCTCATCCAGCGCGTCAAACAGCGCCTGCATCTGTTCCTTTGTTCCTATCGTAATACGAAGGTAGTTATCTATTCTGGGTCTGTTGAAATAGCGCACATAAATGTGCCGTTTCCGCAGATCCTCAAATATTTTTACGGCTGAAACTGTCTCATGAGAGGCAAAAATGAAGTTTGCCCTGGAGTCCGCAAAATGGAATCCCCGCTTTTTCAGCTCGTCTTTTGCCCATTCCCGTGTTTCTATTATTTTTCCGGTTGTATTCCGGAAATAGATCTCATCCTGCAGAGCGGCCTTCCCCAGAAGAATAGAGGGGCGGTTCATGGTATAGGAATTAACGGAATATTTGACGTCCTGCATGAAGCGGATCAGCTTTTCATTTCCGATGGCGAAACCGATCCGCATGCCTGCCATGGAGCGTGACTTGGAAAAAGTCTGTACAACCAGAAGATTATCATATTTTTTCAGGAGAGGGAGAGCGGAAGAAGTACCAAAATCCACATAGGCTTCATCGACGATCACAACGGAATCCGGGTTCTGGCGGATGATCTGCTCCACACCATCCGGTTCCATCGCTGCTCCGGTGGGCGCGTTCGGATTCGGGAAAATGATGCCACCGTTTTCCCCGGTATAATCTTCCGGACAGATGCGGAAATGATCATCCAGTGGGATGGTCCGGTAGGGAATCCGGTATACGTCCGCCCAGACTTCGTAGAAGGAGTAGGTAATATCAGGGAAAAGGACGGGCTTTTTCCCATGGAAGAAGGTCAGGAAAGCCATGGAGATCACGTCGTCGGAGCCTACTCCGACAAAAATCTGCGAGGGACTGACCTGACAGCGGTCTGCCAGAGCCTGCACCAGGTTTGCAGCAGCCGGATCCGGATACAGCCGCATCTGGCCGGCATCCATGGCGCTCAGAATTTTCTGTACGCCCGGCGCCGGAGGATACGGATTTTCATTTGTATTCAGTTTTATCATATCCGGCTGATTCGGCTGTTCTCCGGGAACATACGGAACCACCTTTCTGACATTGTTTTCCCAGCTGCCCATAAGTGATGCCTCCTTAATTGTGATATCCGATTCTGACGATATGTCCGTGATGTTCGCCGGTAATCCAGTCCACGTCATCGGTGTACCAGCTCATGATTTCCAGCATTTTTGTCTCCCAGGCGACAGTATCTTTTTTATCCTGTCCGGTGGGAGCCTTCTCCATGGTCACATCAATCTCGTCGTACCCAAAAATAAAATCTTCGGCATTCCAGATAGAGAAATTGCTGTCCGGTCCGGGATCGGTTTTTCCCTGGCGGGCTTCAATCAGGCCGTCATGGCGCCGTTTGTATTCCTCCTGATAGCTGCCCTTTAAGCGGGTCACGAACACACGGTGTCGGATTTGCTCCTTGTTCGGCCGGACGATGCCGAAATCATGATACATCAGCCGCATCTCGCTGTCCGGTCCGGAAATCCAGCGGAAAGTTCCCGCCATCTCATCCTCCAGAGTATGAAACTCTTTCCGGGTATGGTCATCGGGCTTCGGACCCGTTTCGTCTGTCTCGTAGTAACCGAAAACCAGATCCTCGATATTCCACAGACTGAAATTTTTAATTTCCAGATCGTCCATGATCCGGGTCAGACGGTTCCAGATTTTACCCAGACCGCTGCGAAAATCGTTAAAACGCCCGGCTGAAATCTGCAGGGCAACAGCATGTCTTTCCATGATAATCCTCCTGGTAGACTTTTGATATTTGAAAATGCTATACTAACGTAATTTTTAGAACGTGTATAAGTCCCACAAGATTACTTAAAATTACTTAAAACCGGACTTGTGGAACATGTATAAGTCCACCGCGCTGCTCTGCTGCTTTCAGCAGCTTTCGCACCGCTTACAGATATTCGCATTCTCGCCGTGTTGCACACAGCTTCATGCCCATATCTGTTGTCGTTCCCTGAGTCCGCCTGTCCGGTTCCGTAAACGGCCCGTCCGTCCGTGCTCAGGAACTGACTTATACACCTATGATAGTGGGGGAATGGAGGAAAGTCAATTTGGAAAATGACAGACGGTATGCGGTTCTGATCGACGCGGATAATATTTCAGAAAAGTATATTAAGAT
>CACVSR010000124.1 GCA_902756775.1 uncultured Lachnospiraceae bacterium
CAATTGATGGACCGGCAGGAGCCGGAAAAAGTACAGTGGCGAGGGCGGTGGCACATAAGCTGGGGTATCTCTATGTGGATACCGGGGCTATGTACCGTGCCATGGGGCTTTATTTTCTGGATAACGGTGTGGACACAGAAAACGAAGAAGCTGTCAGCAGAGGGACGGAGGGGGCGGATGTGGCGCTGCAGATCATTGACGGTTCTCAGCATGTTTTCCTGAATGGGGAAGATGTAACAGAACGTGTCCGTACGGAAAAAGCCGGCATGATGGCCTCCCGCATCAGCGCTCTTGCCCCGGTAAGGAAAAAGCTGGTGCATATGCAGCAGGAGATAGCCGGGAAAAATGATGTGGTGATGGACGGGAGAGACATCGGAACGGTTGTTCTTCCCAAAGCCCCCCTGAAGGTGTATCTGACGGCCAGCGTAAAGGCGCGTGCCGAGAGGCGCTGTCTGGAGCTGAAGTCCAAGGGACAGGAGGCGGATCTCCGGGAGATTGAGGAGGATATCCGAAAGAGAGACAGCCAGGATATGACCAGAAAAATTTCTCCCCTCAGACAGGCGGAAGATGCCGTGCTTCTGGATTCTTCCTGCATGGATGCCGCCCAGGTAACGGATCGCATTGTCAGTCTTGCGAAAGAACGGAGAATCAGGGTATGAGAATTACAGTGGCGGAATCCGCGGGTTTTTGCTTTGGCGTGAAGCGGGCAGTGGAGGAGTGTTTTCATCAGATAGAAAACGCAGCTGGACCGGTTTACACATTCGGACCGATCATCCACAACGACCAGGTCGTAGATGAGCTGAACAGAAAAGGCGTGCAGGTCATCCGTTCGGAGGAGGAACTGGAAGAGGTTCACCGGGGTGTTATTATTATCCGCTCTCACGGCGTGCCGGAGAGAATACAGAAAAAGATGGAGGGCCTTGGCGTAAAGGTGGTGGATGCCACCTGTCCGTTTGTGAAAAAAATACATACCATCGTGCGGAAGGCCGGGGAAGAGGGCAAAACTGTTATTATCGCGGGAAGTCCGGATCATCCGGAGGTGCAGGGGATCATGGGCTGGGCCTCAGGCCCTGTTTTTGCGGTGCAGTCCGCGGAAGAAATGGAAAAACTGGAGCTTCCGGCGGGAACAGAGGCGGTGCTTGTTGCGCAGACGACATTTCATGCAGGTAAATTTGAAGATATTGTTGATATTTTCAGGAAAAAGGAATATTATAACTCTGTGAATAACACTGTCTGCAGTGCAACTGACAAACGGCAGACGGAAGCGCGGGAGATCGCGCAGCAGGTAGATGCTATGGTTGTTATTGGCGGCAGGCATAGTTCGAATACCCGCAAGCTGTACGAAATTTGCATGGAAGAATGCAAAAATACTTACTTTATCGAGACACTCGTTGATTTGGACACGAAGCCTTTTCAATCATTTTCTCACGTAGGTATTACGGCAGGGGCATCTACCCCAAAAAGTATAATTGAGGAGGTTCACAGGAAAATGTCAGAAGAACAAACTTTTCAGGAGATGCTGGACAGCTCATTCAAAACGGTAAGAAACGGTGAGGTGGTAGAGGGAACCGTTATCGATGTAAAGCCGGATCAGATTATTTTGAACATCGGCTACAAGGCGGACGGAATCCTTACCAGGAACGAGTACTCCAATGATTCGTCCGTAGATCTTACCACAGTTGCCAAAGAAGGCGACACCATGGAGGTAAAGGTCCTCAAGGTGAACGACGGAGACGGTCAGGTTATTCTTACCTATAAGAGACTGGCTGCAGAAAAGGGCAACAAGAAGCTGGAGGAGGCTTTCAATAACCATGAGGTTCTGAAGGCAAAGGTTGTACGGGTCCTGAACGGCGGACTGAGCGTCCTGGTAGACGGCGCGAGAGTGTTCATTCCGGCTAGCCTTGTATCTGATACCTACGAGAAAGACCTTGGCAAATATCTGGATCAGGAAATTGAATTTGTAATCATCGAGTTTGATCCGAGACGCCGCCGCATCATCGGCGACCGCAAGCAGCTGATTGTCGAGAAGAAGAAAGCAATGCAGGAAGAGCTTCTTGAGAGAATTCAGCCTGGTGATGTTGTAGAGGGAACCGTTAAAAACATTACGGACTTTGGCGCGTTTATTGATCTGGGCGGAGCAGATGGACTGCTTCATATCTCAGAGATGTCCTGGGGACGTGTGGACAATCCTCGCTCCATTCTGAAAGTCGGCCAGAAGCTGAAGGTTCTGATTAAGGACATCAAGGGCGACAGAATTGCCCTCAGCCTGAAGTTCCCGGATGAGAATCCGTGGCTGACTGCAGGAGAGAAGTATTCGGTTGGCACGATTGTTACCGGCAAGATTGCCCGTATGACGGATTTCGGCGCATTTGTTGAGCTGGAGCCCGGTGTGGATGCACTGCTTCATGTTTCGCAGATTGCCAAAGAGCATATTGACAAACCGAGCGATGTGCTCAGTGTGGGACAGGAAGTTACCGCGAAAGTCACAGACTTTAACGGAGACGACAGAAAGATTTCTCTCAGCATCAAGCAGCTGGAGAGAGATGAGGAAGACGGAGAATCCGCAGAGTACGAGACAGAGGAATAATCAGGTTCTGTCAGAACACGTACCTGCAGGTACTGCTGTTCGGGCGGATGGCTTATCATAAGGTCATAAAAGAAAAAAGACGGCATTGCCGTCTTTTTTCTTTTATGTGCAGTCTATAAACCTTGTGTCTTTGTCTGTGCAGCCGACAGGCTTTATGTTCCGAATGTGCCGCCGGCGGCAAGACAGCGGGCAGTCAGAGCGGACGCATATTCCGACAGTTTTTCGGAGTTTTTGCCAAACTCCCCGTCAGGGCGGAACCAGAGCGGATGTTCATGGAATCCGGTGCGGAAAGCAGGGGAAAACAGTTCCTCCGGCTCCGGAAGAAAAAGTCCGGACACCCGCTGATAGCAGTTGGACGCTTTGGCTTTTTCCCTGTGTCCGGGGTCTACATAGACGGCGACGCTTTTGTGAATCGCCTGATCCTCCACAGGCAGGTAGTAATAATTTTTATAATCCGAAAAGAAAAGCTTTAATTCTCCCTGGTATGTCGGGATTTTCAACAAAAACGAGGAGCCTTCCGCAGAAAACACGGCGAGATCGGATTCTGCCTGAAAACCGGCCGGAACAGGAAGCACCAGTTTGCCTTTCAGAAACACCGCGTCCGGGTTTTCCACATTGTTTTTGCTGTCTGGACCGCAGAGCGAAGGCACCCGGAAATATTCCGGCTCCTGACGGAAAAGGACATCATAGGCAAGAATCGGAAGAATCTGGAGCAGCCCTGTTACATCATCGTGATTGTGCAGAAGAAGGATTCTCTCTGTGCTGCTGTCGCCGGTGCGGAGATACTGCTGATAGACGGGGATCAGTTCGCCCCCGTCACAGACATCCTCTCTTTCTGCACCGAGAAATGATTCCACATTCTTCTGGCGCAGAGAATCCAGAAGGAAAATCCGTTTCAGTGGTCTTGCGCAGCGGTACAAGTCCAGACTGGGAAAAGAGAAAGAGCCGTCCGATCCGGGCTGCGGGCCGATGCGGTAAAAACGCAGCTTGTTACGCAGATAGGGAATGTCAAAGGTATCTCCGTTAAAGTGAACCAGGAACAGAGACTTCCCGCGTTCACTGGCCTGTCTGTTCAGATTCCCAAGAAACTGATAAAAATCCCGAAGACAGACATCTTCTTCGACCGGAGTGTTCAGAAACCACTGACGGAATATCCAGGTTCCGTTTTTCCGGAAGATCACACCGATCAGATAAACATGGGAATTCCGCCAGGACAGTCCGGTCGTCTCAATATCAAAGAAGACAGGCTCCCCTTTTACAAGGAGATGCTTCAAAAATAATTCTTTCTTTTCCGTCAGCTCTCTGCTGACCGGTTCTTCCAGTATTTTCATTTGGTTTCTCCAGAACGTTACGTCTTTTGTGCCGTGCCTGATACAAATTGTACCACAATCCCAAAGTATGTTATACTGTTCAGGTATGTGAAAGTTTGGCAGACAGGCTATAAAAATGGGCATCCGCGGTGGTACGGGCTCGTTTCGGCGGAGCTTTCGGACGGTATCGTGCGACGGCCTTGGAGATGATAATACATGATCGGATATATTAAAGGAACAGTTTCCTATATAGGAGAAAACTACGTTCTCCTGGATAATCACGGAATCGGGTACCGTATTTTTATACCAGCCGGTTATACGGATAGCGGACTGAGGGCTGGGGACGAAGTCCGGCTCTATACCTACCTGAGCGTGCGGGAGGATGCACTTACCCTTTTCGGCTTTCTGTCACAGGATGATCTGGAAATGTTCCGTATGATGCTGAATGTCAGCGGACTGGGACCCAAGGGCGCGCTTGGGATTCTTTCCGTGCTCTCCGCGGATGACCTGCGGTTTGCCGTTCTGTCCGATGACGCGAAGGCGATTGCGAAGGCTCCCGGCGTCGGCCAGAAAACAGCGCAGAAGCTGATTTTGGAGCTGAAGGACAAGCTCAGGCTGGAGGACGCCTTTGAGAAAAAAATGGAGCATCAGATGGAGTCGGCTGAAAAGAAAGGCGCCGTTGTACCCGGAGGAGGGGCGGAGGC
>CACVSR010000125.1 GCA_902756775.1 uncultured Lachnospiraceae bacterium
CAGAAGAGATTAAAAAGACAGAAGATCTGGTCAATAAAGAGATTCTGGAGGGACTGGATGTCGTAACAGAGGTTATGACACTGGAAGAGGCCCGCAAGACAGGCGCGATGGCCCTGTTTGGAGAGAAGTATGGCGATACGGTGCGGGTTGTCCGGATGGGGGATTTCTCCACAGAGCTCTGCGGCGGTACACATGTAAAGAATACAAGCCAGATCGGTTCCTTTAAGATTATTTCCGAGAGCGGCGTAGCTGCCGGTATCAGAAGGATCGAAGCACTGACGGGAGAAAATGTCCGTGCTTATTATGATGAGCTGGAGAAAAAACTGAACGAGGCGGCGGAGCTTCTGAAAACCAGTCCGTCTGATGTTCCGGAGCATATCGGCAGGCTTCAGAAGGAACTGAAGGAAGTTCGCTCCGAAAATGAATCGCTGAAGAGCAAGGCAGCCAGGGACGCGCTGGGGGACATTATGAACAAGGTTCAGGATGTGGACGGCGTAAAAGTTCTGGCATCTGCACTGGAAAATGTAAACATGAACGAGCTGCGCGGCCTTGGAGACGAGCTGAAACAGAAGCTGGGCGAAGGAGTTATTCTTCTTGCGTCCGGAGAAAACGGAAAGGTCAGCCTGATGTGCATGGCCGGAGATGAGGCGCAGAAGAGAGGCGCGCAGGCCGGGAAAATTATCAAGGCCGCTGCGGCGATTGTCGGTGGAGGCGGCGGCGGACGTCCCAACATGGCACAGGCCGGGGGCAAGAATCCGGAGAAAATACCGGAGATGATCCAGAAGGTTCCGGGCATTGTCGCAGAGATGATCCGGTAAAAATCAATAAAAATTCCGCATTTTGATTGACATTTGCGGAAAAAATGGTATTATAAAGAAAGTGCAAAAATACCCAAACAGTTGTATTAGCACAATCCAAAACCGGAGGGAGGTTAGGTTTGGGCATATGGCTAATGTAATCGTAAAAGAAAACGAGACATTGGATAGCGCTTTACGTAGATTCAAACGCAGCTGTGCGAAAGCTGGAATCCAGCAGGAAATCCGTAAAAGAGAGCATTACGAGAAACCAAGTGTTCGTCGTAAGAAAAAATCTGAAGCTGCCAGAAAACGTAAATATAACTAAAACAAAAGCTCCGACAGGAATCTGCCGGAGCCTTTTCAATGAAAAAAAACGAATGCAGAAAAAACGCGCCCGGAAGCGCGGAACACAGATACAGGCTTATGAGAAGAAGGACACTCCGGACAACCAGATATCAGATTCCGCTTCGGAAAGAAGAAGTTCCCTCCGGGAAATTTCGGTTTGCATTTTTTACGGATCTGCATAATTGCTGCGGAAGGGAGGAGGCGGAGCGCCTGCTCTCTGCCCTGGAGGCGGGGAAACCGGATTTTGTCCTGTGCGGCGGGGATTCTATTGTGGCAAAGCCGGGCAGACCGACAGCACCGGCGGTTGCGTTTCTGCAGGAGGTCGGAAGAAGATTTCCTCTCTACTGCGGGACGGGAAATCACGAGTACAGGGCCAGAATTTATCCGGACACGTACCAGGACATGTACCGGGAGTTTACAGAGCCTCTCCGAAAGTCCGGTGTCACAATTCTGGAAAACTCTACGGTCTCTTTTCTCTGCCGGGATATCCCGGTTCAGATTCTGGGATTTGATCTGGACAGGTACTATTACCGAAGGCTTCATCACAGCATTCTGCCGGAAGGAGAGCTGGACAAGGCGCTCGGGCGTCCGGATTCCCACGCGGTGACGATTCTGCTGGCACATAATCCGCTGATGCTGCAGACGTATCTGAGCTGGAAGGCAGATATGACTCTTTGCGGCCACTATCACGGCGGCGTGATGCGGTTCGGCGCGCATCACGGGCTGATCAGTCCGGATTTCCGCCTTTTTCCCGGCGACGCATACGGTCTTTTTCAGCAGGAGGGAAAATACTGTATTGTCAGCTCCGGGTGCGGGGAGCACAGCATTCCCGTACGCATTCACAATCCGAGGGAGTTTGTCGTTGCAGATCTCACAGTCAGCAGGTAAGATATGGCTATTGAAGTAAAACTGCAGGCATTTGAAGGCCCTCTGGACCTTCTGCTGCATCTGATAGAAAAGAATAAAATAGATATTTACGATATTCCGATTGCCGAGATTACTGACCAGTATCTGGACTATGTACGGCAGATGGATCATGAGGATCTGGACACCACCAGCGAATTTATGCTGATGGCAGCCACGCTGATTGATATTAAATGCCGCATGCTTCTACCCCGCGAGGTGAACGAGGAGGGAGAGGAGGAAGATCCCAGGGATGAGCTGGTAAGACAGCTGCTGGAGTATAAGGAATACAAGCTGCTTTCCATGAAGCTCCGCGATTATATGGAAAACGCCGGAGATGTCGTGACGCGGAAGCAGAAGCTCCCCCGTGAGGTCGCCGCGTTCCGGCCGAAGGCAGATGTGCAGGAACTTCTGAAGGACATGACGTTAGACCGGCTTCACAGCATTTTTGAGTTTGTCCTGAAGCGTCAGGAGGATAAGATTGACCCGATCCGGAGTAAATTCGGGCATATCGAAAAGGATCCTGTATCACTTCCGGACAAACTGAACTATGTGGAAATAACCGCCAGAAGAAAGCGGAAGATTTCTTTCCGTGGGCTTCTGGAGGATCAGGACGGGAAAATGCAGGTGATCGTCACTTTTCTTGCTGTCCTGGAGCTCATGAAACTGGGGAAAATCCGGGCAGTTCAGACGGAAACTTTTGGCGACATCGAGATAGAGTCTCTGGAGGACGAAAATGACACCACCCTGGTGGGAGATTCCTATACGGAGGATCTATAAGGGCTTCCGTGTTAAAGCTGTGTTCTTTGGGGACAAGGGAATAATAGTTAAACTCGCATAAACGGAAAGAACGGAACAGAAACGGGAACAGACCGGGAGGAAGGCAAATTGCAGGACATCGGTAAAGAAGAGCAGGAGACTGCGGAAACAGAGGTGTCGGAACAGGGAGTACAAGAGGTTCCGGGAACCACGCCGCAGGATGGGACGGAGCCTGTAGCAGATCGGGCTCGGAGAGATCCTTCCTGGAATGAAGAAGGAGCCATAGAAGCTATTCTGTTTGCTATGGGGGATTCCGTGGAGCTGAACCGCCTGGCTTCCGCCATCGGTCTTTCTGCCGCAGAGACAAAGAAGATACTGGATCGTCTGAAGGAAAAATACAATCGGCCGGAGTCGGGAATCCGGCTGCTGGAACTGGATTCTTCCTATCAGCTCTGTACCAAGAAGCAGTATTACGGAAATCTGATCATTCTGGCAAAACAGCCGAAGAAACCCCAGATAACCGATGTTGTCATGGAGACGCTCTCCATTATTGCCTACAAGCAGCCTGTGACCAAGGCAGAGATTGAGAAGATCCGCGGCGTCAGTTCCGAGCATGCCATCAATAAGCTGCTGGAATACGAGCTGATCCAGGAGCTGGGACGGCTGAATATCCCCGGCAGGCCGATCCTCTTCGGAACTACCGAGAAATTTCTACGCTGCTTTGGGGTGGAATCCACCGACGAGCTTCCGGTTCTGGACGAGGTGCAGATCGAAGATTTCAAGGCCGAGGCAGAGGCTGAGCTCGATGTTCATGTTGATGTTTAAAAGCAGAATCTTTAAAAGATTCCTATATAAAAACTGTTTACGGTCATTGGGATAAATGATTTTATGAGTTGTATACAGTGAGAGGGGCAGGCGCTTTTATACAAAAGCGGCTGCCCCTCGCTTATTAGATGAATTTACGTATTTATTCAGCACCCCAGACTCAGAACGCGCTGCGTTCCTCGTTTACATTGTTTCCATTTCAGCTTGACTTTACCTCATTCCACAAATCGTTGTATATTTCTTCGGCGTCAGCTCCCAGGTAGGAGTAGGTCTCGCAGCGCTCCAGAGTGGCATTGTCCGGGAAGGCCACCTGGCTGTTGCGGATGTCCGGATCCTCAATCAGTTCCTGCGCGGCCGTGTTGGGCGTGGAGTAGGTAATGTACTCAAAATTCTTCAGCGCAATATCCGGCCGGCAGAGAAAATTCAGAAACTTCTCCGCGTTTTCCTTGTGAGGTGCGTTTTTGGGGATGACCCAGGAGTCGATCCAGACATTGGAACCCTCATCCGGAACGACATATTCCAGGTTCGGGTTTTCCTTGGCGGTGTAAATGGCCTCGCCGGAATAGATAACGCCCAGAGCCGCCTCGTTTCCGATCATTTTATCCCGCACCTGGTCAATCACATAGGCCTGCACCAGGGGTTTCTGGGCAATCAGGAGGTTCTTGGCTTCCTGCAGCTCCTGCATGTTTGTGGTGTTGGCGGAATAGCCCAGATATTTCAGGGCGACGCAGAAGGCGTCCCGGACGGAATCCTGCATCAGGATGCTGTCTTTGTATTTGCTGTCCCATAGGATTTTCCAGCTTGTTACCGGCTCGTCCACCATAGTTTTATTGTAGAGAATTCCCATGGTTCCCCAACAGTAGGGGATAGAGTATTCGTTGGTCGGGTCGAAGGCGCGGGAGGTCTCCTGGTAGATTTCACCGATATTCGTTATGTTCGGAACATTGTCAAAATCAATTTTCTGGAGAAG
>CACVSR010000126.1 GCA_902756775.1 uncultured Lachnospiraceae bacterium
GGATTTCTGTCACTGTTCTTCTTTCAGATAATATGTATAATGCATATCCTCCGGGGTCAGTTTCTCCAGAACCTCGAGATATTTTCCGGCCTCTTCTCTGCAGCCTTCCAGATCATGATCCTTGTAATTTCCGCACTCGGCTTCCTTTGCACCGGGGATTTCTCCCGTAAACTGTGCCATAAACCGATAGGATTCGCGGATGCAGTCCAGCACTTCGGCATCTGTCAGTCCCCGGGTCAGGAAATACATGCCGGTACGGCAGCCCATCGGGCCGACATAGATGATGCCGTCCCTGTATTTGCTGTTGCGTGCATAGGTGGCGAACAGATGCTCAATCGTATGGATGGCGCCTGTGGAAATATAATCACCGTGGTTCGGCTCCTTCATGCGCACATCCCACGTTTTTACATCATCATCCTGTCTGGACAGATACACACCTCGTTTTAATTTTGTATGATCGATACTGAAACTTGGTATTCTGGTCATTTCAATGCTCCTCCAAATACATCTGCTCTGTATCCGCAGCAGGGGACAGCTTTAGAATGAGGTTGGAGGCAAAAGACCTTTTAAACCCAGCCTCTTTCTATTCCGCCCTGACTCCCCGCTCATGCCCTGCTTTCCTGCTCATGCCCTGTCCTGCTGCCGCTGGGACAGAACGGATTCAAGGGCAATCAGTGCGGCTCCGATGGCTCCGCAGACCTGTGCATCCCCGGATACAAAAATCGGGGCTCCCAGCTTCTCCTCCAGACATTTTACCACACCCTGGTTCTGTGCTACACCCCCGGTCATAATAAATTCCGGTTTCCCGCCGATTCTTCCGACCAGGGCGGCCGTTTTGGAGGCTACGGATTTGTTCAGGCCGTGGATGATGTCCGCCGTGTCCACGTTCTGTGCGACCAGAGAAACAACCTCCGACTCTGCAAAAACCGTGCACATGCTGGAAATTTCCACGTCCTTTTTCCACTCCAGTCCCTTCTGGCTCATCTGCGGCATGGTCATCTCGAGTGCCCGCGCCTGCATTTCCAGAAACCGTCCGGTTCCCGCCGCGCATTTATCGTTCATCACAAAATTAAGGACGCTTCCATTTTCATCAATACGGATCACTTTCGAATCCTGTCCGCCGATGTCAACGACGGTCCGCGCCTCAGGGTGCAGGAAGTTAGCTCCTTTCGCGTGGCAGGTGATCTCCGTGACGGACGTACTGTCCACACCGATCGTTTCACGGCCGTATCCGGTGGATACCATGGCCGTCAGATCTTCTTCCTTCAGTCCTGCCTGTGCCAGCGCCTCTTCCAGTGCCTTCTGTGCCGTATTGGCGGCGCCGGCGCCGGTTGGGACAATCGCCCGGCCGAGTATTTTTTTATTTTCATCCATGACGACGGCATCCGTACTTGCGGAACCGCTGTCGATCCCGGCCGTATATACGGCCCCTTCTTTTTTCTGCATTTTAATCTTCCTCTGATTCAGTCCCAATTCCTCACGGAACGCATCCAGCCTTGTTTTCAGCTGTCCTTCACTTTGCTGCGTCGTATCTGTTTCTATTTTTACCAGCGGAACCGGGCTTGCATCCTTTTCGTCCATGTACCGGAAACTATAGTAGTCGCAGAACTTGATCGTATGGAAAACCGTTCCCAGAAGACGGGAAGAAGGATCCGGGCCCGGGGTCCGGTTCGCTCCTTCCAGGGTCTGTGCCGCCAGCATGCGCATGCAGGGGGTCATGTTCAAAAGTGCGGAAGCATACCAGTCAAAGAAACTGTCTGCCGATCCCGCTTTTTCCATGAGCTCCCGGTTTCCGGTGCAGGTATCATCCACCACCGGCACATCTCCCATGGCGCTCTTTAGCTGCTCCATCAGCATTTCCCCGCCGTGGGCACCGGAGAGCGATACATACGGTCTGTCCGGTTTCGGGGAAATTTCATCCTGTGCTTTTCGGTAGGCATCCGCAGCTTTTTGTACATCAAATCTGCGGCCGGAGTAATGTCCGTAAGCTTCCGCCAGCTCCTTCAGTTCCTGTCCGAACAGTTTTATTTCCGCCGGACCGTTTTTATGCGGCAGCGGCAGCAGATATATAAATTTCATATCCGGCCGTGCTTTTAGTACATCATACGTTCTGCGCATGGCATCGCAGCAGTCGGTCAGTATGATCTCCGTAATGTTCCGGGAGTTCACTTCCTCAATGACTGCCTTGGAAAATCCGCACAGGTTCGGATGCGCACAGCTGTCCGAGCATTCAAAATTTTTAGGATTGGGATCCAGCCGCTCCATCTTCTCTCCAAAACCGGCAAAAAGCTCGGCCGGAGCATAGCGGCAAGTATAATAAACCATAGAATGAGCTCTCCTCAAATTTTATATGCATCTTCGGTATCATTTGCCGCGGATCCGGATGTTTCCAGCATTTCCATGAACGCCCCGATTCGGGTTGATACCTGACCGTCACTGGTATTGTGCCGGTCGACGCCATCTCCGTTCAGTACCAGGCAGGGATATCCGGCCTTCTCCAGCGCATCTTTTATCTGGCCGCTGGCGCCGCAGGTTTCTTTGCATCCCCAGTGACAAAAGACCACGACTCCGTCCGCCTGCACCTGATCCGCCGTCTTTCTGGTTGCCGCAATCCGGTCCGTCACCGGACCGTTGTAGGCATCGTACACCAGGCGGCGCGCCATGAAAACATACGGATCCGACGTATCCAGCAGGGTATCGGACGAACCGTTTTCATCCGTGACCTGAACGTCGTAAGAAAGTTCTGTGGCGGTAACATAAATATCTTCATTATAATTAAGGTAATCCTTGACGCACTTCTGCCAGAACGGGTTCGTGTGCATCCAGACAATCTTTTTCCCGTGTCCTTCCGGCGCGTTCCGGTAATCCTCCAGAAGGAGCCGGGCATATTGGAGAGCCTCCTCGCTTCCGAGCGCATTGTGCAGCATGAGTGCCTCATAAAGCTGACTTGTAAGGTCCCCCGCCAGATACTTTGTCTTCCGGTAGGGTATGGTTTCATTCAACAGGCGGAGGGTTTGTGCGCTCCGTTCCACCGCCTCTTTCAGTTTGTTTTCATCAAACGGACGGCCGGTTTCTTTTTCCAGTGCTTCCGTCATCTCACGCAGCTGACCGGCCACATATTCTACAGATATTTCATTCCTCCGGTATGGAACGTCAATGTAATGCTGGCTAACTTCCATCATCTGGGCCAGCGATCTGAAGGTCAGATTGTTGGCATCGCAGGCAAGCGACGTATTGATGATGCACTTTGTTTTCGGAAGCACTCCTGTCTTTGCCGCGCCGATCAGGACCTTATGATAGCTGCAGTACGTTCCGGAGACTCCTGCTTCCTCAGCCGCATCCACGAAAGCCTTCTCAGCCCCGGCACCATTCAGATAGGTTGAGAACATTTCCGCGCACATGGGATTCAGGTGAAATGCCTGGAGAATCTCGCATGGCATGAACATGGAAACCATTGCGGCATTTTCCGGGTGGGAAAACCCCTTGATCATGAAATTCATGCACTGATCCGCCAGATATTTGCGGGAGGCCGGTTTTCGTTTGTCCGGGAAGTGCTTCTGATACCACCCGAAAAGCCGATAGGCTGTCAGTATCCTCCGCCGTACCTTATCCGGGTTTCTCGGAGCTTCCCTGTCCACATAATCGCCAAACTTCTGAATGACTGAACTCATAAAGCAATAATTCTCCTTATGCCGCCGGCTCCGGCGGCTTTCTTCTCTTTCGAAACCGTGTTTCTGTGCAACTATATCATACCTGCATAGACGAAATCAACTGATATTGATAATCCGATGACAGGATATTCGAAAACGTGAGCATCTGCGGATGGACCGCTGCCTTATTTTGGCTGCGGGGAAGTTTCGGTCTAAGTTCCGCCGCGGCCAGATACGGACTGTTAGCCCACCTTTCCCGCCGCGGCTTGCTTTGGGCTAAGTAAGTGCGCGGCCATACTGTGACATGAGCCCAGATTTTTCGCCGCGGCTTACTGTGGGTCAAGTCCCGCCGCGGCCGGGTACGGACTGTTAGCCCAGATTTTTCGCCGCGGCTTGTTTTGGGCTAAGTAAGTACGCGGCCATACTGTGGGCATGAGCCCGGATTTTTCGTCGCGGCTTGTTTTGGGCTAAGTAAGTACGCGGCCATACTGTGGCATGAGCCCAGATTTTTCGCCGCGGCTTACTGTGGGTCAAGTCCCGCCGCGGCCGGATACGGACTGTTAGCCCGGATTTCTCGCCGCGTCTTACTGTGGGTCAAGTCCCGTCGCGGCCGGATACGGATTGTTAGCCCGGATTTCCCGCCGCGGCTTGCTTTGGGCTAAGTAAGTGCGCGGCCAGAGACTGAACAACAGCCCGGATTTCTCGCCGCGTCTTGCTTTGGGCTAAGTAAGTGCGCGGTCAAAGACTGGATAATAGCCCGGATTTCTCACCGCGGCTTGTTTTGGGCTAAGTAAGTACGCGGCCATACTGTGGCATGAGCCCAGATTTTTCGCCGCGTCTTATTTGGGGCTAAGTAAGTACGCGGCCAAAGACTGAACAATA
>CACVSR010000127.1 GCA_902756775.1 uncultured Lachnospiraceae bacterium
ACGGATGAAGCTCCGGCTCGATGGAAATACCGGAAATCACAGCAATCATTTCGTCCTGCACCCGCTTATTTTCCATAGCTTCCGGTTTTATCCACGATTCTACAGCGGCATTATCCGGGAACTTCCCTGTTTGATCGGAAAATCCGGAATAGCGGATATACCAGTCCTCTGCCGATGCACGAGACTGCTTTTCTCCCTCTCCCCGGACTGTCCCCTCCGTCTCCCCTTTCTCACTTAGCGTTCCCTCTGTCGCCCCTTCTTCACTTAACACTTCCCCCACCAGCTTCAGAAGGGTATAGAGTTTCATCTGCTCCACGGAAAGCTTGTCGGTAGGAATCTCTTCCAATGCCTCTCCTGCTCTTTCCGGGCGGTGCATCCGAATATCCAGCTGTGCCATAAAAAGCAGAGACTGTGCTCTCAGTCTTACGTTTCTCCTGCCTCTATGATGAAAACCATAAAGGATATAATCATGTCTTTCTTCCGGATCCAGCCTTCGGGAAATGCCGGAAAACAAATGATTCAGGAAAATTAAAACCGAGTAAAACAGGACTGCCAACGCCACAACAGTCCAAAGAATACCACCGGCAGTCAATGACCCGATGCGTATCACATGCCATTCGAGAAAAATTACCAGAAACACCCAGGCGACAGGGACAAGAAATGCAGAGAAAAAACGATACAGCACAGCCAGTCTCCTGCCTGACAGATTCCACTTGTAGCCGTCCGGAACTTCCCTCCCGATCCGATAGATATTTCCCCTACAGCTTTGTTCCAAATCCTTCACCTCCTGAAAAGCTGGACTTCCGTCCCTGTAACGACTATTCTATTTATAGCATATCATTTTTCACGCTCCGTTTATATGGAGGTTACCAGGAAATTGACGAGAGAGGAATTAAAACTTAAAATACTTGCCACATATTCCGATGAAGAATGGGAAATGCTCCGACGTGATGAATTTCCTGTTCCTGTCAGTGCTTTCAACCGGAAAACATTACTTCGACTTCTGGAAGCCATCCCGGACCCGGATGCCGAAATCCCAGAGGACGCAGTTTCTAAAATGAGCGGGGAGCTGAAGGCCTATCTGACAAACTATATGCCGGATCATCCGGATGCTCACCTACCTGTCATTCTTTCCTGCGTGTCTCTTGCGTTTATTTTTTCTGAGCCTCTGCACGCAGCCCACCAGACAAAGTGGATTGTGCAGTTCCCGGAGGATAAGGCGGTTTATTACTGTCCCTCCAGAGAGGAGACCACGGACAGTCTCTGCCGGTACTGCGTCTGCCGGAAAATGTCCGAATGGAATGCGTTAACTGCAGAACAAACAGCTGCCGCACAGCAACAGGCAGGTTCTTCCGCCGCCCGAATTCGGGAACTTCTGCTGAAAAACGGTCTTCTGGAAAGCGGAATCCTGCATCCTTCCGATCTTGTTTTTTATCCGGAAGTCAGAAGTCTCTGTAAGCAAAATAAATGCGGCAGATATCAGACAACCTGGGCGTGCCCTCCGGCCGTCGGCACCCTTGAGGAATGCCGGAACCGGTGCATGAAGTACGAAGAGCTGCAGGTCTTTTCCAAGGCATTTCCGGTAACCGACCCCTTTGATTTTGATGCATTTCAAAACGCCATGCATGAATTTAAGGAGAATGTTCAGTGCGCGGCAGATCCGATTCGGGTGGAATTTCCGGAAGCCCTGATTTTGTCAAACGAATCGTGCGACAGATGCCAAAAGTGCACCTGGCCGGACAGCCCGTGCCGGTTCCCCGGCAAATGCTTTCACTCCATAGAAGGATACGGCTTTCTTGTCAGTGAGCTTGCCCAAAAGGCAGGGATCCGGTATCTGCACGGACCAGGCTCCGTGACTTTTTTCGGCGCAGTATTCTATAACCGGCACTGAAAGAAATACTCTACTAATAAACGAAGTTGCTGCTGTTCTTCCTGCATCAATACGGCCATAAAAAAGGTTGCAAACATTGGGCGCTCAAATCCCGCCACTCCTGCTCATCACCCAAGCAAAAGCTTTGGCGGTCCGATAATCCGAATCCTGGAAATGGTTTCCTTTGTTCCACTCAAGAGTGCAGTCCGTTCCTGTATCCTTCAATAGATCGAAACAGGTTCGGATTGCGTTTCCTACCTGTGCCATAACCGGGTTTCGTGTTCGTTCTTCCCGGTCACCCAGGCTCAGATAAACGCTATCTGCATGCATTCTGTTTTCTCTCATATAATCTGTAAACCCCGGAAACCAGACAGATGGCGAAGCCGCCGCTATCCCGGAAAAAATCTCTGTCTGGTATCCTGCCCAAAGCGCAAAAAGTCCCGCAAGGGAATAACCTCCGAGGATGATTCTTTTCGGCGGTGTTCCTGATAACCGGCAGCCGGAAATAATTTCGTTCTGCAAATAGGCAAGCGTTTCCGATGCGGAATCTCCAAAATCTTCCTTTCCGAATACTGCCGGCGCCGGCCATGGAGACAGATCAATGTTCCACCTGTCCGTCCTGACTGCTTTCAGACAAAACTCCTGCTTTCCGGAAAGCTCCCTGACGGCTGAAACTTCCTGCTCCATCCCCTCAAGATCGTGATCATCCACCATCTGAATCAGAATGGTACCCGCATCGGGATTTCCAAAAGTTTCAACACGAAAGCTCATCTTTTCTCTCCTGATATTCTGCCCTGTTCAGGCTGTTAACATAAACCGTACGTTTTTCATGCAGCAGCGGTACATCCGCTTCCCTGATCGTCTTCTGATAGTGAAATCCACATTTTTCCTGTACCCGCCTTGACCTGATATTGCCCTCGTAATATTCGCACCAGATCGTGCGCATACCGAGATCCTCAAACCCATGGCGTATCATTTCCCTGACAGCTTCCGTCATGATGCCCCGGCTCCAGAATGGTTTGCCAAGCCAGTAGCCCAGCTCGCACGTATCCTCACGTCCTGCTGCGATACCTGTCGACTCCTCCAGCTTCAGCCCAATCGCACCGATTGCCCTTCCATCCGTCTTCAGGCAGACCGCGTATGTCTCCGCACCATTTAAGATATTCCGTATCACGTCCAGGCTCTCGTTTACACTGCTGTGCGGCGGCCATCCGGCAATCAGCCCCACCTCCGGATCCGATGCATAACGGTACAGATCTTTCGCGTCACGCTCCGCCCATTTTCTCAGCAGCAGCCTGTCCGTAACAAGCAGATCCTCGGCATCAACTGCCTGAAACCCGTTTTCCATAAGCAGCTGCGCCGTTACTCCGGCACCCCTGATCAGCGTCCCGGAAAACGTGCCATCATATCTCTGCTTCACTCCGCAGCTGGGGCTTCGCGACTGCAGCACAACCAGATCCGGCTGTTCATGCCTGGCAATTTCCAGACATTTAGCTGCGCCTGTCCGGAATTCCGAATCTACATTTCTCCCATCTTTTGCCATAACCGTGCCATTACGGATCTCAGACGGAACACGCGGCGTCGGCAAACCTCCCATCTGTTCCGGACAGACCGGAATTACCTGATTCCCCTCCAACAGCCGCAGGATTTTGTTGTTTCTGTTATTCCCACCGTTATATTTACAGTTTTCTCCTGTCAGACAGGCGCTCACCATAATCTTCATTCTGTTTATCCCATGATCTGAAACAGAGAAGGCCTCTCCCGTTTTCTATACTTGTTCTCTCTGTAAGACAGCTTTACAACAGAACAGTATGCGATACCTCATCATTTTGATATCCGTTCGATCTCCTGAAGCTCTTCTTCTGTAAAATCCGTACGGTCAACAGCCTTGATATTATCCAGAATCTGTGACGGCCTTGACGCCCCAATCAGGACGGAACACACATCCCCATCCCGAAGTATCCAGGAAAGCGCCATCTCCGCCAGTGTCTGGCCGCGTCTCTGAGCTATCTTGTTAAGCACAGTAATCTGCGAAAGCTTCTCCTCGGTCAGCACACTTTTGTTTATATATCTTGGATCTCTTGCAATCCTGCTGTCATCCGGAATGCCATGAAGATACTTATCTGTCAGGAGTCCTTGCGCAAGCGGGCTGAAGGCAATAATACCCATACCGGCCTCCCTGCAGTATTTTTTTACACCGTCCTTTTCGATTGTCCGGTCGAAAATAGAATATCTGCGCTGATTCACAATCAGCGGACAGTGCAGCTCTTTCATGATGCGAACCGCCTGTTCCGTGTGCTCCTTATCATAATTGGAAATGCCGACATAGAGCGCTTTTCCGCTCTGAACAATTTGTGCCAGCGCTTCCATCGTCTCTTCCAGCGGAGTTTCCGGATCCATCCGGTGATGATAAAAGATATCGACATACTCCAGGCCGAGCCTCTTCAGTGACTGATCAATGCTGGCCATCAAATACTTTCTACTGCCCCAGTTTCCATAAGGTCCCGGCCACATATCATATCCGGCCTTTGTTGTAATGACAAGTTCGTCCCGGTACGGCTTGAAATCCTCCTCCAGAATATGTCCTGCATTGATTTCGGCTCTGCCATATTCCGGCCCGTAATTGTTTGCAAGATCAAACTGTGTGAT
>CACVSR010000128.1 GCA_902756775.1 uncultured Lachnospiraceae bacterium
ATTTCATAGCCGGACTTCTCCAGATTCTGCAGAAGCTCTTCAAAAGTATTTGGACATGCGCCCTGAAGAACTGCATCGATATCCCTGCAGATCTCATCGCGCAGGTTCTCCCGCTTCGGGTATTCTGTTCGTTTCTGGCGATCGCGATATGGCTTCGGTTTGATGACGGACAGGCCATGCTCGAGGCAGATCAGATCGCTGATTCGCTGCAGCGCAATTCTCGACAGCCAGAAGTTATTGAATTTGCGGGTGGCATCCAGAGATGTGGAATTGAAAATGATGTGATTATGAATATGCGCCCGGTCCGTGTGCGTTGCGACGATGAATGCGTACTTGCCCTTGGTGAAACGAAATGCAAGTTACCGCCCCAATGCATTCGCGTCTTCCGGCGTGATCTCGCCGGGTTTGAAAGACTGGCGGATCTGATAGGCAATCACATCATGCCTGGATTCGCGGCCTGTGATCTGCTGATACTGCCGTTTGGACAGAAGGAATTCCTCATCGACAGTCATCGGATCACACATATAACCGGAGACCAGTTCGCCTTTTTCTGTTTTCCTGTTTTCTCCGGATTACTCGCATAATCTGTCCGGTCACCAAGACTCTGCGCGATTGTTTTTCCCTTATTCACATGCAGTGGGATCAGTCTTGTCGCTGCCATCTGACGCCTCCTTCCTCTGGACATAAAAAAGCCGGGGAAATTTTGCGCGTTCCCCGGCTTCCTCTGAATCCAATATGCTTCATCTATTATCTCGAAAAAATAAATCCGGACAATAGCCCTGAGAGCGCCTCCAGCCCCATCAGAACAAGTTCGGCAGTCATGGTGATCAGAAATACGACACAGGCGGCAGCAAAGACGATACCAACATGCACCCAGTACCCCTGGAGCAATGCGATCACAATGCAGACGCCAAAAATCAGATAGATGATCCCGGCGGCAAAACCCGTCACGCCCAGGGCGAGCTTGTAGAAGATGGTAAAGACGCATACAACCAGAAGAACCGGAAGTGCCAGAAATTTAAATGGTAATTTGATCAGCCACATAATACGTACCTCCTCGTCTGATTTTTTTCAGTTTACCGGAGGTCACGGATCCCATCAAGGATGTCACGTAATTGTTGCGAGCCTTGCCAGGATTTCTTTTGTAGCCTCCCAGATTTCCAGCTGCCTTTGCTTCAGATCCTGAATGTCCTCTGCATAAATGGAGCCCGTTTCATTTGCCCGCTTTGCGTACTGGTTCAGATTGTTACTGCAGTACCGGAGCAGAGAAACCACTTCCTTCACATCGCGAAGATCAAGGTTCACGCAATAACCATCCAGTGCCATTTTTCTTAGATACGAACTCTGATTCCGGATCCCGACTTCCTCCATTTTCCGCCGCATCCGTTCATATTCATCGCCGTTCATGACAAAGTGCACCCATTTATCTCTTGTCTGCATGGGCACCTCCTGCCGGACCTGTTTCAGAAAACAGCTCATACCTGCTATATTCCTCATCCGTCATACAGAGCAGCTTACTGATCAGCGATTCCGTCATCAGCCAGAGTTCTGTCTCGTCCGGCATGAGGCAGGCCTGCATCTCTTTCAAAATCCGAATTGCTTCCGGGCGCCTGGAAGAGTAGTAGAGCATCAGCAGGGTGCACTCATCTCTTGTCAGATTCATTCGAGACTCCTTTCCTCCGGTCTGCGGAAAATTCCGGGCCGTTCCTGCCTTGCCGTAGGTTCCTGCTTCTGCTGCTCTCTGAGCTTTTCGAGTACAGATTCTCTTATCTTTTCATCGGCACATCTGCAGGCGCGTTCTGTCGGATCCGGCTCCGGAAGATTGTTGATGATTCCGTCAAGGCTGTTATCGTTCTGCTCAACAAAATCCTCCACAGAGCGGAGTGCCGCTCTGCCCGGATCCATTTCAGGAAAGCGCTCCGGATGGAGAATCAGCTCCACCCGGTCAGATACCTGCGGATCATCAAAAACAACACCATTCAGCCATTCCTCACACTCGTGCCAGCCTCCCATCGTGATTGTCTGCCCGTTGTTCCCGAAAAAGCGGAGATGATCGTTTGTGCTCTCTATGCCGTCATAGGTGTAGCCCGCGGCTTCCATCGCGGCAACAAGCGAATCCTTTTCCGCCGGTGTATCGTGCATCGGTTCTGCGAATTCATCATGCCAGTCACTCATTCGCCATATCCTCCTTGATTGCTTTCTTATTGAATGTCACCTTGCATCCTCCTTTGCTTTTGCCGTCGTCTTTCGTTTTGCCCTCCCGGTTTCGGAAGGAACTGCATCTTCCTTCTTTTCTCCCTGCGCTTTCAGCTCTGACAGAGATTTCCGGACAGATTTTTGGGGCTTTATTTCCTGCCGGTAGCCATACTTTTCCGCCTCTTTCTCCGCAATCTTCAGATTGATGTCCGCAAGATCCGTGGAATATGGCATGCTGTCCATCGGCAGGATATCCTTTTCCCGAAATGAGTAGTAATACTGGTCCTTTCCGAGAATGATATGATCCAGCACCGGTATCCCGGCCAGTGTGCAGAGCTGCTGCATCCGGTTTGTAAGTGCAATATCTTCCTTTGACGGTTCCAGCCTTCCGCTCGGATGATTGTGAAACAGCAGGATCGAAGCCGCATTGGACAGGAACGCCGCTTTCATAATCTCTCTGGGGTGAGCCAGTGAGGAATTCAGCGTTCCGATACTGGCGATTGTCATATTGATTGGCACGTTGTCATTTCTGAGATGAACCACTCCGACGACCTCCCGGTCATAATCCCGGAATGCATCCGCCAGAATCCGTACAGCCGATTCCGGGTTGGTAATTCCCTCATTGGCAAGAAGCGGCTGTTCTTTTACCAGGCGAACAGAAACCTGGTCGAGGCCGTATTTCCTATTCATGATCTTTCACCTCACTTTCCACGGCGGCATTCAGCGGGATCTGCAGAATAAATTCTCCCTCTTGAAATTGTTCAAGCTGCCCGCGGATCTGCTCTGCCGCACTTCTTACTGTTCTCTCATCACTTTTTCTGTTTGAATCCATTGCCGGACCTCCTCCTGTTTGTGTTTCGGCAGCCCTGCCGCCGGTTTCGTTCCTTGTCATCCGGAGATTATGTTTCCTCTCCGGCAGCATCCCCGGGATTTCCGGAAAACCGTTCCCGGTAGTTTTCCTGCAGCGCCTGTTCCCGCTGTCTTTTCCGGCGCTCCTCGCTGTAGGGAGTGCGAATGGCGATGAGCTTCTTCGGGACCCGGTAGAATTTGGACTTTCCGGCACCATTTTTCTCGAAAATGCAATCATCCGGATATTTCGCCGAAAGCTCCGCAAGGCGGCGGAGCAGCCTGGGATCGTGGGTATAAATGCTGGCCGTATCCAGCTCGTTGTCCCAGAGAATGATGGTTTCCTGTTCGGCAAGTGTCAGTTTACTGTGCATAATGATTCCTCCGATCTTCCGACCTGTATTTGTTCCCAGATGCTGTTCCCGTTACTGATCCCTGCTTTCTGTTTTCTTTCCCGCCGTTGTTCCTGTTCTTTGGTGGATCAAATTCCAGCTGGAAGCAGGCTCTTCCGTCCGGATCTGCGGAGAGCAGGAGAGTGGCATCAAAGTGCCTTCCGGTCTTCCGGCTTGTGCAGTCTTTCAACCCGATCCTTCCATCGGAAAGCAGCCGCTCAACCATGCTGGCAGACAGCCGCTTTCCAATACTTTTGAAAAATGCATTATCCTTCCAGAGCGCAAACCGGCATTCGCGGTTACTGCAGAACCAGCCTTTGGGCTTTTCCACTACATCGGACTGACAGCACGGACAGGCCCCGGCTTTCCGGTAATTACTCATTTCCAGTCCTGTCCCCTTCGCCGCATCATAATTCCTGACAAGATCCGCAATCATCCCGGTGATTTCCTGCATGAAATTCTCCGCACGGTAAGCACCATGCTCGATTTCAAGAAGCTTCTGCTCCCAGTCAGCAGTCATGGCAGCCGAACGAATCTGCTCCGGCATTACGGTAATCAGGGAATTTCCTCTTGCCGTGGATACCAGATACCGTGTCTTCTTATCGCCTTTCCGCTCGATAAAGCCCTTCTGTACCAGCTTTTCAATAATGCCGGCACGGGTTGCCGGTGTTCCGAGGCCTTTGCGCTCCGCATCCTCCGGCATGTCCTCCGCACCGGCTGTCTCCATAGCACTGAGCAGCGTATCCTCGGTGAACCGCCTGGGCGGTGTTGTGGTGCCTTCCTTTAAGACCGCTTTTGAAAAAGGAATCACGTCGCCGGATGAAAAAGCGGCCGCATCACCGGTGTCTTTCTCCCGGTTCTTCGCCGGATAAAACATAAGCCACAGCTTCTTCCATCCACTTTGCAGAACCGTTCGGCCTTTTCTTGTAAACTCTTCGCCGGCACAGGTCAGAACCACCGTTTCTTCGGCCGTGCGATAATCTTTCGCTGCTGCGCAGAGAAGCCTTACGGCGATCAGCTGCAGGACAGCCTGTTCGCCGGTGGGAAGTGCTGTGAGATCCGCGCCGGACATAGTTCTGGTCGGAAGGATGGCGTGATGATCGCTGACCTTCCCGTTATTGAAAAGCCTTGTGAAATTCCCGCTGTCCAGCATTTCCGGGGATAGCGCTTCAGAAGGCACGGCGTATTTTGCCCCGACGCCTGTGATCAGCTGCGGCAGCATTTTCCGCATGTCCTCAGTCAGATAACGGCTGTCCGTGCGCGGGTAGGTGACCAGCTTCTTCTCATAAAGCGTCTGCGTATAGTCCAGCGTCTGCCGGGCAGTGAAACCGAGAATGCGGTTGGCATCCCTCTGCAGACTGGTCAGATCATAGAGAAGCGGAGGGTGTTCTGTTTTCTCCGTATGGTCCACGGATTTGACCTCCGCCCGCATACTTCCGCAGCATAATGTCTGCAGCTTTTCTGCCTCTGCTTTGTCATCAAACCGGCGGCTCACGGCACTCATGTCATCCGAAC
>CACVSR010000129.1 GCA_902756775.1 uncultured Lachnospiraceae bacterium
GTGTAATAATGATCAAATCCCAGGAGGCGGTAAGCCGTGTAGCGGTTCCAGTTGCTTCCCTTGTACGGATGCATCGCTGCCGTCTCGTACCCCTGGGCGGACAGCGTTTTTGCCAGCCCGTACTCGTCATGGGTAAAATAACTGACGTAGGGAACCATCCCCGGAAATCTCTTCACGGAATTGCCTGTCAGGAATTCATATTCTGTCTTTGCCGTTCCGCCTCCGCGAATGCAAACCAGTGTATGTCCCTTGATGGTGTTATCCTCCAGGGAATCGTAATAAGGCATCACCGGCTGATTCGTCTCCAGATCTCCCACCATCCGGTAGTCGGCCCAGGACTCGTTCATAATACAGATAATATTGACAGGCTTTGTATCCGTTGTTGTATTGGGGGATTCTTCCTCACAGGCATCCTCCGCAATTTTTTTCGTTTCGGAAACAGAATACCCGTCCGGAGGCGTCAGACGCATGTATTTGGCGACACAGAAAAACCCGACTGTCGTCCCGTATTCCTGATAGGTCTTCATCGGCGCAAACAGATCTGTCAGTATACCCAGCCCGCCGTTCCAGTTCACGTTCAGATAGAAGAAATACATGCCGAACATAAAAACTGCTACCCCGGCACGCATCAGAAGCTTTCCCCAGAGCTTTTTGGCAATGACATGACAGCGCAGGTTCAGCCATACGGCCATCAGGCAGGCGCTGACTACAATATCCACCACAATCGCCCTGGTAAGCGTAAAGGTATAGCTCCCGGCAACCGTCGCCGCTGTGGTGATACTGAAAAAGTCGATCAGCTGCAGCGGCTCTCCCCGGAACAGATAGACAAAGTAAAAGGCAATGCTCATACTGCCCCAGATGGCGGTCACCGCCATCAGAGAGCGCCTAACCGAATTCAGCCAGAACAGCAGAATCATATTCATGATAAAAATGCCCAGTACATTCAGTGCCATGTACCGGAATTCCATCTGATCGAAAATATCATTGTTGACGTATTCGATCAGCAGGAAAGCACAGATATCCGCCGCCAGAATAATGGCAAAATCCCACGGCCGTATTCTCTGTTTCAGTTCTTTGCCGTTCTTTCCTCTCAGCTTCCTGGGCTGCATGACAAACATCGCCAGCCCAGCCGTGACCGCAACCGCGGCCGCCAGAAGAATAAAAATCAGATTCCCGTACTTTCTGTCATTCAGATCGGTTCCCACGACCTGCCGGTACTGCGTGATCAGAAAAACCAGAACGGCAGCAAAATAGCAGAACCAGAAAACCAGGTATTTTTTGGTTCTTGGAAAATGTCCCGCATCCCTTATGATTTCTGCGCCTGGTTCTGTCTCGTCAGCTTCTGTGCCGTCCGCTTCTCTTTCGGCTTCGATACCGTCCGTTTCAGTGCCGTGAGCTTCTCTGTCTGGTTCTGTACCCTCTATTTCACTGCTGTCAGCTTCTTTGACAGGCTCTGCGACATCCGCCTCTCTGTAAGCTGCCTCTTCAAACGTCGGTTTTCCATCCGGCTCCAGGCCAGAGGCCGGGGTTCCTGTCTTATCCTCAGATACAGCCTCTGTCCCCTGTGCACTTTCCGGCTGATCCTCTGTGTTAAAATCCATCTGGACATTCCCTCCGAAATCTTTCCATCCGTATTTCCGGGCACTCCAAAAAGGACTGCCCTGCGGCCAGTTGAACGACGCCATTATACACCATGGAAGAAAAATTGAAAAGAAAAAGCGGCAGGGAGAAAATAAGAAAAGCGGAGCCGTGCACGCTCCGCTTCCCTTATGTGTATAGAGTAGTAATGGGTTACTTGTTAAGTATGTCTGCATTATAATCTGCCCCCGCCTATCCGTACATCCGTTAAAACAAAGGAGATTTTAACCCGTTCACGCTACATAATGTAGTCTGTTTGTTTGTCGTTTGAATTGCGAATTTCTTAAAAATATGGTAATTTTAATAGAGGCGCAGTCAAACCGGACTACAGTTTGGCGGCCTGGCATAACAATCTAAAGGAACGAATGGATATATTGTATGAAGCTCTATCTTGATATTATATCAGACATGCTCTCCCCATCTTTTTTTCTCACCTACCGCGCAAACCCTTCCGGTGAAAAAGAACTGGGGAGACCCCGCTACTATGAGGGGCCGGACTCTCCTGAGGGTTACCTCTATTTTCTCACCAACCACGGAGACGGACCGGTCGGGCCCGGCTCCTATATCTGCTGGGAGGCTCCAAACATGAGCCGCCCCAGAAATACTTCCTATATCATTCTGCCAAGAGAGCTGAACCTTTTCCGGATCTATAATCAGCTGCAGTCTATCTATGACCTTTTTGACGAGTGGGAAAACGAGTGTCTGCAGGTCATCGACAGATATCAGGATTACCGCACCCTGATCCGGAAAACCTGGTCCTTCTTTCAGCTTCCAATACTATTGATTGACAACCAGTTCAAAATTATCGCAATAGCCCACGATCCCGGAACAACACTTTCTCTCTTTGAGAATGACGATCATCTGCTCCCTGAAGTAATGGAGGATATGATCTCCAACCCCAGGCACCGGGATCTGGAGACAAAAGAGGGCGTCTGTACCCTGGAAATGGACAGCACCTACCTGGTGTACAACCTGATCGACAACGGCGAATATCACGGAAGGCTGATCCTGGGACAGCCCAGGCAGAACTATCTGGCAAGAAACAGCCGGATTCTGGAAAAGCTCGCGTACTTCACCACGATTCTGCTCCACCGGTACGGCTCTCTCCGGGTCGGTTCCGCCGCCCAGAATACTCTCCACTCCTTTTTTTCCGATTCTCTGAAAGGCACCGTTCCCAGTTCCCAGGAGATCGGGGAGCTGGAGCAGAGCACCGGATGGACGGAAAGCCAGAACTACCTGATTGCTGTTTTTCTTCCGGAACACCGGCTGAAGAAGGAACTGTATCCTCCGTATCTGATTTCCCAGATGGAAGAGCGCTGGAAGGGCGCCTGTGCGGTGGACAATCAGGGAACTGTGGTTCTTCTGGAAAACCTTTCTGTTTACGGAGGATTGAAAAAGCTGGACGATTTTTATCAGTCTCTGGCGTATCTGGTTCGGGACGGATTGATGATCGCCGGGTGCAGCAGGCCTTTTACCGGTCTGCAGGAGCTTCCGCAATATTTCCGCCAGGCACAGTTATCCATTGAATTTGGCCAGAAAAAGGATTCCACCCGCTGGTATTTCCGCTTCGATGATTACGGACTGGACTATCTGATTCAGTATGGTCTTGGATCCTTTAAGCCGGAGCAGGTGTGCCACCCCGCCCTTCTGAAGCTGCGCGCCCACGATCAGGAAAAAAACACCAGCTATTACCTGACTCTCTACACCTTTTTCCGGGAACGCTATAATATGTCACGTGCAGCGGAAAAACTGTACATACACCGCAGCACCTTCATCAACCGCATGGAGCGGATTGAGGAAATAGCGAATCTGGATCTGGAAGATTTTAACACCCGCCTGTACCTGGGTATCTCCTTCCATCTCCTGAAGGAACCGGAGAGTGGCATGCAGTTTCCGTTCTACCTGTAAATCAGGGCTCAATTTTACAGACGAATAACAGCAAAACAAGAGGACATAAAAGAGTCCTCTTGTTTTGCTGTTTGATCATGCTGTCAGGCATCAATAAAGCTCGCCCGGAGATCAAAATAAGCTTCCCACTTTGCTACAATATTCGCTGAATATATTTCAATAACCCTCTGTATTCTTTTTAAATCATGTTCCGGGATATGTGAATTATTATTCGCCAGTCTTGTACTTCCATCACTCAATATCCAGATTTTTGTACAGTTAGCACTAATTTTCTTTCCTACATGAACATGGACAGCTTCTAACGGGTCATTCTCATTTCTCCAAAAGAATACAATATAGTCGAATAGTGAAAAGCACTTAGGCATAACGTTCTTCTTTCACAAAATCCAATGCAAGCTTTCCTGCTTTTGCCACATGTTCCCACAATCTGTTGAGATCCCTGTCTGTATAGCCGACCACATTTGTAAAGCTGCCGCCTGGATAGTCGCATTGAGCAGAGCAGAAATCTGTCTTTGCTGAATTAGGCTGTTCGAAATAGATGGTAATATATTCTGATCCATTCTTCTTTCTTTTCAGATCTGAAAAAGTGATCTCCAACCCATCATCAAAGGATAAAAAAGGATGATGTTCCATATGCTCACCTCCCGCCATAAACGAAGGAATGTCAATTCAGATGCTCGAACTGAATTCCAAACTATTTTGGAAACCGCATTTTTCACTGTGTTATAAAATTATAACATAATACAGATGCCTAAAGTTTGACACTCCACACGACTAAAGTCGTGGGATTCTTGCTTCAACCACTACTGCGTTCCTAACAAGTTACCTTGTTGGCTCGCCTTACACAGTGTCCACAA
>CACVSR010000130.1 GCA_902756775.1 uncultured Lachnospiraceae bacterium
TATGCGTTTAGCTGTAGATGTTTCTCAGATGGAAGGGATTCGTTTTGGGGAGACCATTAAAGCTTATGTGGCAAAATATGGAAGCGCAAATCAGTTGGTAGCTATTCCATTAGGAATAGCGGGCTGGCTGCGGTATATGCTGGCTGTAGATGATGCCGGTCATAAATTTGAACTGGCTCCTGATCCGATGGATGAGGAATTGACGGAAGCGTTTAAGGATATAGAAGTGGGAAAACCGGAGACTTTTACAAATCAGCTGAAACCGATTCTTTCCAATGAGCGGTTGTTTTTTACAGATTTATACAAAGACGGCGTAGGGGACAAGGTAGAAGAGATGTTCCGTGAGATGATTCAGGGTCCCGGAGCAGTACGAGCTACCATTCATAAATATATGGCATAATGTGATCCTTAATTTATAAATGCATGCATGTTGGGCGGTTTGTTTCTGTACGGAAAGAAATATTTCGGAAAAATATTTTCTTTTCGTATAGAATTGACCGCCTGTTTTTTGGTTTGGACAAGAGAGCATAAGATTTTTATTTTCGGATAGGTGAGACATCATGATATAATTACTCCATATGAAAATTACCAGAGATTTTATCAATGAAAAAATGAGCCGCTGTACGATCTGCCCCAGGCGCTGCGGAATCGACAGACAGAGCGGAAGAAAAGGATTTTGTGGTGTTCCCTCTCAGCTTTATGCTGCGAGAGCCGCGCTGCATTTTTGGGAAGAACCCTGCATATCCGGCAGGAACGGGTCAGGAACAGTATTCTTCAGCGGATGCAATTTGCGCTGTGTCTATTGCCAGAACAGGGAAGTCGCGGCAGCGCATGCAGGCATGCCGATCACTTTGGACAGGCTGATTGAGATCTTTTTTGAGCTGGAGGCTCAAAACGCCAATAATATCAACCTTGTCACTCCGACTCCCTATTTTCCGCAGATTGCCTTTGCCGCCGCCGAGGCAAAAAAGCAGGGTCTTAAGATTCCGTTTATCTGTAACTGCGGAGGGTATGAGGATCCGGAGACCCTCCGGCTTCTGGACGGGATCATAGATATTTATCTTACGGATTTTAAGTATATGGATCAGGCTCCGGCAATGCGTTATTCTTCAGCCGGGGATTATTCCTTTTGGGCGAAGCGCGCTTTGAAAGAGATGGTTCGCCAGTGTCCGGAGCCGGTGTTCGGTCCGGAAGCCGGAAATACATCCGGAAAAATCATGAAGAAGGGAGTCATTGTACGGCATCTGCTGCTTCCCGGTCAGGTGAAAAATGCGGAGCGGATCGTCTCTTATGTTTACAATACCTATGGCGATTCGGTATTCTTAAGTCTGATGAGTCAGTATACGCCGTTCGCTGATACAGAAGAGAAATACCCGGAAATCGGCAGGAAAATTACAAAAAGATCTTACGAAAGACTTGTGAATTTTGCTCTGGGGCTGGGAGTGAAAAACGCCTACATCCAGGAGGGCGGGACAGCAAAGGAGAGTTTTATTCCAAGGTTTGACGGACAGGGTGTGCAAAAGTGTGGTACAATTCCTGTGGAAAATTGATGCATGCAGGGCAGACAAAAACAGATTCCGTAAAAAAGAAAACTATGTTTTTGCGGTGAGAGGATTCTTCGGCGTATCATTCGGAGGAGCGTGCGGATAAAACCTGAAGATTTTACAGGAGGTAGACGGTTGAAAATAGGATTTATCGGATGCGGGAATATGGCAGGAGCTATGATAGGGGGAATTCTTCGGAAGAAGCTGGTTGCTCCGGATCAGATCATAGCTACGGCAAAAACGAGAAATTCCATAGAAAGAGCAAAAAAGGAATATAGCATTGGGGTTACTCTGGATAATCGGGAGGCCGCGTCGTTTGCGGATGTCCTTGTTCTGGCGGTAAAACCGGTGTACATGGAGGAAGTTCTGGATGAAATAGCGGACGCTCTAAAGCCGGATTCGATTGTCGTGTCGCTTGCTCCCGGAAAAACGCTGGACTGGTTTGCGAAAAAGCTGGGGCCGGATCGGAAAATTGTGCGTACCATGCCGAATACGCCTGCCCTTGTGGGGGAGGGAATGACGGCGCTCTGTCCGAACGGAAATCTTTCGGAAGAGGATATACAGCTTGTTGAGAATATTTTCCAGAGCTTTGGAAAAACAGAAATTACAGCAGAATCTATGATTGATGTTGTTACAGGAATCAGCGGAAGTTCGCCGGCCTATGTATTTCTTTTTATAGAGGCGATGGCCGATGCGGCTGTTTTAAAGGGAATGCCCAGAAAACAGGCGTATGTTTTTGCTTCTCAGGCAGTGCTGGGAAGTGCGAAAATGGTTCTGGAGACCGGGAAGCATCCCGGAGAGCTGAAAGACATGGTCTGTTCTCCGGCCGGGACCACGATCGAGGCGGTAAAGGTTCTGGAAGAGAAAGGGTTTCGCGGAGCGGTAATGGATGCGGTGAGTGCCTGTGTGGATAAGGGGCGCGGCATGTAAGAGGATGCGGGAAATGCTGCTCGCGTGGAACGTCCCCCTTTGCGGATAATGGCGAAAACGCGGGGCACTGCCTGGATTTTTGTGTATGAAAGAGAGAGGTTGGAAATGGCTAAGGTTTATGAGTTTCTTGCGGACGGACTGGAAGAGGTCGAGGCAATTACGCCTGTGGATTTTCTGCGGCGCGCAGGCAATGACGTGACAACGGTCTCTGTTATGGGGCAGAAGAAAATCCTGGGCTCACACAATATTTATCTTGCGGCAGACGCTGTGTTTGAGGAACTGGACTTTAAGGACGGCGAGCTTTTTATCCTTCCCGGAGGAGGACTGGGAACCAGGAACCTCTCGGAGCATAGGGGGCTTAGAGAACTTCTGAATCAGGCCTACACAGAAGGAAAAAGAGTCGCGGCCATCTGCGCTGCCCCGTCTGTTTTTGGAGCTCTTGGGTTTGTGAACGGGAAGAAAGCCACGGTCTATCCGGGGATGGAGGATACGCTGGCTGGTGCCGAGCCTGTGGATCTTGCCGTGGTTACAGATGGGACGGTGACAACCGGCCATGGGCCGGGAGCCGCCATGGAATTTGCGCTGGAGCTGGTCCGGCTGCTGAACGGCGAGGCGGCGGAGGAAAAACTCAGGGAACAGCTGGTATTCCAGAGAAAGCTGGATCACATTACGATCAATGTGAAGGATATGCGGAAAACAGAAGAGTTTTACGCTGATGTTATAGGGCTTCAAAAGCTGTACAACGTGGATATGGGAGATCATCAGATCCATTATTTTTCCATGGGCGGTGATGCCATGCTGGAACTGATTCAGTATGAGGAGCCGGAAGGCGAGGCGCACCCGTCTGTCAAGACCAAAGGCATTCTGCGCCATCTTGCCATCCGCACCAGCCATCTGGATGAGATCTGGGAGAGGGCAAAAAAGGCAGGAGTAAAGGTGAACTGCGAGCCCGGTTATGTAGAAAAACTGCGGTTCCGCAACTTCCTTATTGAAGACCCCAATGGCGTGGAGCTGGAGATTCTTCAGAGAGCCTGAGACCTGACGCGGGAACCGGATGAGGGATCGCCGCTGTTTTATGCCGGAATTACCCCGTCTGTACCAGGAATTGCCGTTCTATACAAAAGCGGCTCAAGTTCCATGACAGCGGCGGGCTTAACTTGTCTGCATAAGAAGCCGCTGTCCTTTGAAAAGCAGGGGGAAAGAAAGGATTACAAATCATGAGACTTACAAAAGTGCAGAGCGCCCTTCGGGAAAAGGCCTACTCCTTTGACTATGAGGAAGAGGACGGTATCGGGAGCATTGATTTTGAGGATCGGGGACTGGAATATCATGTCTGGGAATTTCAGGATGATGACGGTTCTTTCGGCGCGGAGACAAATCTGATGCATGCAGGGCATATGGAAGAGCTTCGCGATGATTATGAGGAACAGCTTATACGGCTTCTGGAGCCTTTTGAAAACCGAAAGACCGGGTGGCCCTCGGCTGTCTTTTTTGATATGGACGGACTGATGTTCCAGACGGAGCAGCAGATCCAGCGTGCCTGGGATTTGGTGGGACCGTCTTTCACCGGGGAGCCGATGGGATATCATCTGAAAAACACCATGGGAATGAACAGAACCTCCCGTATGGAATATTTTCAGAAAGCCTGCGGACCGGATTTCCCTTTTGAAAAATTTGAGCAGAGCTACCGGGCAGAGGTGGAGAAGATCAAGGAGACCGAGGGGATCCCTGTCCAGAAGGGTCTTTTTGAACTGATGAAATTCCTGCATGAGAAGCAGGTTCCGATGATTCTGGCGACCGGATCCAGAGAAGAGAGCACGATGGAAAATCTGAGACTGACCGGGACCCCGAAGGACTGGTTTGCCTTTATCATTACGGGGGATATGGTAAAATATGCCAAACCGGACCCGTATATCT
>CACVSR010000131.1 GCA_902756775.1 uncultured Lachnospiraceae bacterium
CCCTCCATGACAATTTCCGGCATGTGGCCGAAATCATTATCCAACAGAACCAGCTGGGAGGCCTGAGCCGCGGCGTCACTGCCGGCGGCCATAGCGACCGAGCAGTCTGCGTCCTTCAGGGCAAGAACATCGTTGACACCGTCTCCGGTCATGGCGACGGTATGTCCTGTCTCTTTTAACGCGTGAACAAACTGCCGTTTCTGTGCCGGTGTGACACGGCCGAACACGGTATATTTATTGACGGCCTCCCGCAGATCTTCCGGCGTCTCCAGAGTGGAAGCGTCGATGTACTGGTCTGCGTTGGCAATGCCTGCCTGGGTCGCTACCTCGGAAACGGTAACCGGGTTATCTCCGGAAATTACCTTAATGGCAACCCCTTGTTTGGCGAAGAAACGGAAGGTTTTGTCTGCATCCTTCCGGATTTTATTTGCGACAACGATCAGCGCGTAGGGGATAACCCTGCCTGTAAGGGCGGTTCCGTCCGGCTTTCCCTCATATTTTCCAAACACGAGAACACGGTAGCCCTTTTTTCCCTGTTCCTCGATGGATTCCCGGTAGGTGTCGTAATCCTGGCGGAGAATAAACTCCGGTGCGCCAAGCACATAGCTCCCTCCGGAAAAGGAGACGGAGCTGTATTTATACGCAGATGAAAAGCCAGTCACGCCGGTGGGAACCGACCCGGAGGTATTGGTGAAGTAAGCCTTCATAGCTTCCATGGTAATGTTGTCCGCCTGCTGTGCGGAAGCAAAATCTCCCAGAAGCTCATCCAGCGGGAGGGCAGGGGAGTCCGCTTCATAGGGGGGAAGCTTGATGACCTCCTGAACAAGCATTTTGTTTTCCGTGATGGTTCCGGTCTTATCTACGCACAACACGTTGACCCTTGCCAGTGTCTCAATGCATTTCATATCATGAACCAGTACTTTTTTGGTGGACAGCCGGATAAAGCTAACCGCTAAAGTTACGCTGGACAGCAGGTACAGTCCTTCCGGAATCATGCCGATGACGGCGGCGACCATGGATGTCACGCTGTCCTTCAGTGTGTTTTCCTGCTGGAAATAGCCCTGATAGAAGAGCAGAATGCCGATCGGGACGATCATAATCCCGGCAAACATGACAATGTGGTTCAGGGAGCGGATCATTTCCGACTGCTCGCCTTCTCTGGATGCCTTTGCCTGGATAGTCAGCTTATTGATGTAGGAATCAGGGCCTACCTTTTCCAGTCTGGCATAGCAGGTTCCGGAAACAATAAAAGAACCGGACATCAGGTGGTCTCCCGGATTTTTTCGGATCTCGTCCGACTCACCGGTCAGCAGGGATTCATTTACTGCGACAGAGCCCTCCACCACAACGGCGTCAGCGGGAATCTGGTTTCCGGCGTGAAATACGACAATGTCGTTCAGAACCAGGTGCTCGGCGGCGATTGTTTTTTCTTTTCCGTTCCGGACGACCGTTGCCTTGGGCGCATTCAGAACCGTCAGATTATCCAGCACATTTTTTGCGCGCAGCTCCTGAACAATACCGATCAGAGAGTTCGCGATAATAATCGGGAGAAAAGAGAGATCCTTAAAGGAATTCACCAGAATCAGCAGAATGGAAATCAGCAGAAAAATTCCGTTGAAATAAGTCAGGACATTGCTTTTTATAATATCTTTTGTGGATTTGGAGGGCGCTTCAACCGAAACGTTTCCCCACCCGTTTTTCCGGTAATAAACAACCTGCTCTTTTGTCAGACCGGTGTGATAATCCGCCTGGATTTCGTCTACCGGATGCCGTTCGGGCATGGTCGGATTCAGAATAGCTTTTTTTCTGCGCCTGGAAGGCATAATCGTACACTCCCCTTTGTATTCCTTCGTGACATTTTTTATGAAAAGCCCGATCTTATCGGACGAAAACTGCGATTGTAAACTGGCAGTATGTAAACCTAATCATACCAGATCAGCAATAAAAATAAATAAAATTATGATGAAATATTTGTTACTTTTACATGTGCTTTGCATGTGATCCGATGTCCGCTAAATGCCTCATACAGAATCAGAGGTTATTGATCTGCCTCCCGGATTCCGGAAATATCCGGTCTGCTCATCATGGAGTAGTTGGTGTAATACACGACAAATCCGGGTTTTCCTCCGGTCGGCTTTTTCAGGTTTTTGCGCAGGGTATAGTCAATTTCTACCTTGGGCGCGTTTTTTCCCTTGGAATAGTAGGCGGCAAGTCTCCCGGCCTCCTCAAAGGTACGGTCCGGAAGTTCTTTTCCCATGGCTTTTACAATAACGTGGGAGCCCGGCATATCGTTGGCGTGGAACCACCAGTCACCGCCGGAGGCAATATGGAAGGAAACTTCTTCATTCTGATAATTGTTTTTTCCCACATACATATCAAATCCGTCAGAAGAGATGTAGTGGCGGGGAGAGGAAACAGGCTTATTTCCCCTCTTTTTTCCCTGAGTATGACGGCGTATGTACCCGGAATCCTCCAGTTCCTGGCGGATCTGTCCCAGATCGCTTTCCGTGCGTGCGAGATCCAGTGAGGTCAGAATACTTTCCAGGTGAAGAATTGTTTCCTGTGTCTCCTTTATTCTGCTGTCCAGGGCTTCTGCCGTGCGCTTCAGCTTCCCGTACCGGTCAAAATAATGCTGCGCGTTTTCGCGTGCGTTTTTCGTCGTGTCAAGAGGAATGCGTACCATTTTGCCGGTGTTGTAGTCCTCCGCTTCCAGGACATCTGCGCCTTCCTGGAGCGTATATCCGTAGGTATTCAGAAGTTCGCCGAAAATTCTGTATTTGTCCCGCTTCTCCGTGTCCTTCCTCTGTTTTTCCTGAAGATTCAGTGTGCGGACATTTCGTTCCAGAACCGTGTTCACAACCTTTCTCAAATCCGTGGATTTCTGGCGTATTCTGTTCACGCGGTCTCTTTCTTCATAATAAGACTGCAGAAGTCCGGACATGGAAGAACAGGAAACCTCCCTCATGTCCTTAAACTGAAGCATCCGGAAAGCAGAAAATTCCACGGGGCTGTTGTTTTTATCATAGTAAACAACCGGCTTAAAATCGCCTTCCCGGACATCCTCCATAAGCCGCGCAAAGGTATGGTACAGGTGTGTTCTGGCGGGGGCATCCAGGGCTTCTGCCGCGAGACCTCCGTCCAGGGATGCGCGGACGCAAACCTCTTCGGCCATGACATAGGAAAAGCCGGTAAATGATCCGGCGACAGCCTTCGCCAGAGACAGTGGCTTATCAAAAACCGCGGAGTTGAAAACTTCCTCTGAGACAGAGAGAGGATCGCATTTATGCTGGGTTTCCGGGATGAAGTAGTGCCTTCCGGGCAAGACTTCACGTACCGAGCTTGTGCGGAAGCTGACATGCCTGGCGGAATCCAGAATCATATCGGTGTCATCTGTCAGAATCAGATTGCTGTATTTTCCCATCAGCTCCAGAATCAGACGGTACTGTTTCATATCGCCAAGCTCGTCACGGTGTTCCAGGCGGAAAACAAGTATCCGTTCCAGACCGGGCTGTTCTACCGCAAGAATTTTTCCGCCTCCTATATATTTACGCAGCAGCATGCAGAAATTCGGCGCTGTCAGAGGCGCGATCTGGTTCTTTTCTGTCAGATAGGCAAGCGGGAGAGCAGCACTGGCAGAAAGAAGCAGCCGGTATTGTTTTCCGTTATTTTTTACTGTAAGCAGCAGAGCGTCTGACTCCGGCTGGATTATTTTAGCAAGATACCCCCCTGTAAGAGCATCCGAAAATTCTTTCCGAAGACAGGCGACCGTAAAACCATCAAAAGCCATTCTATGTTCCTCTTTCCCGATAAATCGTTTGAATAGAACTACTATAACACGGTTTGGATAATTGTTCTAACTGTCTGCTCTATCCGCTGGTAATTTTGCTTTGGTACTCGCCCGGTTTCATTCCGGCAAACCTGTGAAAGCCCGGGAAAAATGTCCAAAGACAGATACATGCAGGAATATTTCAAGAAAATCGCATATACTGTTACTATAGATAACAGCAGGGGAAACCATAGTCAGCGGAAAACCGGGAATTTCAGTTCTTAAGATCCGGGATAAAGACCGGAAAGCATAAAGCGTTTCCACATGTGTGAAGGAGATTGCCCTCATGGAACAAAAGGAGAAAAGCAAGATGTCGGACAAAAAGACAAATAAGCAGAACATGGCGGCAGAATCCATTCTCGGAAGAATGTCACTGGAAGATAAAATAGCGCTTTGCGAAGGCGCTTCTTTCTGGAAAACGAAAGCCTTTGAAAAATATGGCATTCCGGCAATGTTCCTGTGCGACGGGCCTCACGGATTAAGAAAACAGGAAAAAGAAGGCAGGGCTGACATGCTGGGAGTCAACGAATCCAGGAA
>CACVSR010000132.1 GCA_902756775.1 uncultured Lachnospiraceae bacterium
GCTGGGAAAGAAGGGAAAACTTGTCCGGGTGGACGCATCCGCCTACATGGCAAAGGAGCACTGGGACTACGTGACGGATGTTCTTTATCAGAAGCTGGACCGGGACGGGCAGATCACCCTGGCGGAGTACCGGGATCTTCTTCACACTTCCCGGAAATATTCGCAGATGTTCCTGGAGGCATTTGACAGACGAAAATACACAAAGCTGGTCGGGGATGTTCACTATAAAATCAAGGACAGGCCGGAAGAAAATACGTAATCCGGTGTTTGACCGTATTGTTTGCAGAGCAGGAAAGATTCATAATCCCTTCGATGTATATCATATCTTATCGCTGACAGGTGTCCTTGTGATTTCCTTCTGTCAGCAGGCGGGATAAGATGTTATACTTCTACTACATTTGTAAATCTGGAGGGAAGTTATGTATTCTTTGCTGCTTGCTGTTATTTTCCTGATCATTTGTAAATCTGGAGGGAAGTTATGTATTCTTTGCTGCTTGCTGTTATTTTCCTGATATTCGTCAGCCTTGGTCTTCCGGACTCTCTTCTGGGTTCCGGGTGGCCTACTATGCAGACTGCCTTCGGCGTGCCGTCCTCGTATGCCGGGTATGTATCAATGTCAATATCGTTCATGACTATTTTGTCCGCGCTTATAAGTCCCCGGATGATCCGCCGGTTCCGCACACAGTGGATTGTGATTGTGTCCATTTTCCTGACAGTTATCGGTCTGATCGGGTTTTCACTTTCACCCTCGTTTGGCATGCTGTTTTTCTTTGTCATTCCGTATGGTCTTGGCGCCGGTGCGATTGATGCCTCGGTAAATCATTATGTCGCCAGTCATTATTCCTCTGCGGTTATGAATTTCCTGCATTGTTTCTATGGCGTGGGCGCGGTGATCAGTCCGAATATCATGGCGCTTGCTCTCCGATACGCGGGGTGGCAGGAAGGGTATCGGTGGACTGCCTGTATCCAGATGGGGATTCTGCTGATATGCATCCTGTCTCTGCCGGTTTGGAAGAAAAATGAGGACAAGGCAGAAGGAAAAGAGGAGCCAGGCGCCGGCATTCGGGAAGCATTAAGAGTTCCCGGAGTAATTCCGACATTGATTGCGTTCTTTGCCTACTGTTCCGGAGAAGCTACCTGCTTTCTCTGGACATCGAGCTATTTTGCGGGTACCAGAGAAGGGCTTTCCGATGGTTTGATTGCCTCGTTCGGATCTCTCATTTTCGGCGGACTGATGCTGGGGAGGCTGATCTCAGGTATTGTGTCGAATCGCCTGGGAGACAGACTGCTTATCCGGATCGGGATCGCAGTAGAATGTATTGGAATTCTTATGGTGATGCTTCCGGTGCAGAATTATCTTCCGGCGGCAGCTGGATTTCTGATCACAGGGATCGGGATGGGACCGGTTTATCCGGCTATCCAGCATATGGCACCGGAAAACTTCGGACAAAAGTACAGCGCATCCGTGATTGGCCTGCAGATGGCATCTGCCTATCTGGGAAGCACACTGATGCCGATGGTATTTGGACATTTGCAGCAGACTCTCGGAATTGGGATCATGCCTGCTTATCTGTTTGTGTTTGCGGCACTGAATTTTGTCTTGCTGGAAAAAACTTATCATGTTCTAAAGGAAAAATCGAGAAGATAGGAAACTTGAACATGCCACAAGGATGGCGGTGTGTTAATCTGGTTTAAATGTACTCTGAAATACGGTAAATGTGATACACTCTCCGTACAGGATGTTGTGTTGTTTGACGGGAGATAAGAAGAGGATTCGATGATGGGAAAAGTAATTGCTGTGTGTGTCAGTGAAAAAAAGGGTACGCAGAAAATGCCGGTGGACAGTATTTCGCTGAAAACCAACTGGGGCGTGGAGGGGGATGCGCATGCGGGAAAATGGCATCGCCAGGTCAGCCTTCTTTCCTATGAGAAAATAGAAGAGTTTCGCCGGAAGGGCGCGAAGGTAGAGTTCGGCGCATTCGGAGAGAATATTGTTGTAGAGGGATACGATCTGAAAGAACTTCCCGTGGGAACCCGGTTTCGTATCGGAGAGGTGTTGCTGGAACTTACCCAGGTCGGAAAGGCCTGCCACAGCCATTGTGAAATTTATAAGGTGATGGGAGACTGTATCATGCCAAGGGAAGGCGTTTTTACGGTCGTTCTGAAAGGAGGAACCATCCGTCCGGGAGACTCCGTGACCATGATGGAACCTTCTCCGGACAGACCTTATACCGCGGCGGTCATTACGCTTTCGGACAGGGCAAGCAGAGGAGAATATGAGGACAAATCCGGTCCGGCCGTCCGGGAAGCGCTGGAGAGATCCGGTCTCCATGTTGTGGAGCAGATTATTCTTCCGGATGGGAAAGAAAAACTGAAGGCGGAACTGATCCGTCTGACAGAGCAGCGGCAGGTAAATGTAATTTTTACCACCGGAGGGACAGGTTTCTCTGTGCGCGACCTGACTCCGGAGGCGACAAAGGAAGTCTGTGACCGGGAAGTGCCGGGAATCGGGGAGGCTCTGCGGTCTTATTCCATGCAGTTTACCTCGCATGCCCTGCTGAGCCGTCAGACAGCGGGAATCCGAAAGAAAACTCTGATTGTAAATCTTCCGGGCAGCCCGAAGGCATGCCGGGAGGATCTGGATTTCCTGCTTCCTCCGCTGAAGCACGGGCTGGGAATTCTGCGCGGCACAGAGACAGACTGAAAAATAAACTTGAAACCTGCCTGAATTGCGGTTATTATATAATGTAAAACAAAACATGACAGCGAAGCAGGGAGATAAACATGCAGGTTTCCACAAAATTTACGATTGCCATTCATATTCTGGCGGCTACGGAATATTTTAAGGAGGATTATAAGATTACCAGTGAGTTTCTGGCCTCCAGCATAGGGAGCAACCCGGTGATCATCCGAAATATTATGGGGCAGTTGAAGGACGCAGGACTGATTGCCGTCCGCCGCGGTCCGGGAGGAATTACGCTTACACGGCCGATGGATCAGATTACGTTCTATGATGTCTATGAGGCAGTGGAGACAAACAAGGAAGAGCTGTTTAATTTCCATGAAAACCTTAATCCCAACTGCCCGGTCGGCAGAAATATCCACGGAGCGATGGACGACAAGCTGTCAGAACTTCAGAAAGAGTTTGAAGATGACCTGAAGAAGTTCAATGTCGGCATGGTCGTCCGCGACCTGCAGAAGGAAAGCAATAAGGAAACGCAGGTCAACGGATAGCCAGATGCAGCAGATGGCTCCGGGCAATCAGGAAGATGGCAAGATCCATAAACAGGTGGGCGATAAACGTGCTGAGGATAACGCCGTTGGAGGTAAGAAGAAATCCTGAGTGAAAGCCGAACCAGCAGACAAAGGCGGAATAGGCGGCCAGCAGGCCGAGAATCGGGAGATTCCGCCAGATTCCCTTCAGCATGCGCGTAAATTCTTTCACTGTAAAATCAAAATAGAAGAATCTGCCGGCGGCAAGCGTCAGAAAGTACAGGATCAGCTGATTGTAGTTGGTATCCTGGTAAATAAAGCGGATGTACAGCAGGATCAGGATAATGTAGAACGAACTGGTCAGCCGTACATCTGCTTTTTCTTCTGTGTCCAGATATTTCAGATGTACAAATGTCATATCCAGCCAGGCGGTCAGAAATACAGACAGAAGGATAAAGACCAGAAGAAAAATATCCTGATACTGGACCCAGTAAGCATAGGCGGCAGGCATGTGCGCGTCAATCAGGTAGTACAGCGTCAGAAAAAACAGCACGGAAGTGGCAGAGAAACAGAGCTCAAAGAAACGCTCAACCAGATCGTACTGTTTTTTCCGGATGTGCCGGAGCTGCCGGGGCGTGTAGCCGCCGGAACTCTCCGAACGGGCGGAATCTGTCTGATCCCTGTTTCCGTAATATCTGCCACTGGCATCGCGGCCGGAGTAAAGTACCCGGCTGTTTTCCAGATCCGCCTTACGGACTTCCTGTTTTGCTCCGGCCTTTGCCGCAATCAGAATAATGGCCAATACCGCCGCCAGACCGAGAAATGCCGCCAGAAGAAACTGTCCCGCGTTTGCAAAGTCAAAATAATGTTCCAGATAATATTGATTGACGATTGAAGTATCCATGCCCTGTATTGTAGGAGAAAGATATGAAAGAAATGTGAACAAAGAATTCTTGTCAGGCAGATAAATATCCGCTAGGATGATGATATCAGGGTTAAAAGCTCATAAACCGATCATACCTGCAGGAATCGGAGTATGACCCTGGAACACGTACGAACATGAGCAGGCATCAGTTTTTCTGGATTCAGGAAAATCAGCGAATGGTGAGTGGGCGTATAGAAAACAGGTAATTAAGGATTTGTATATCATGGAATCAGAACAGAAAACAGACAGGGAGCGGATGGTATGGCGGAAATTTATGAGAAAGAGCTGAGTGAACTTCAGGCGGAGCTGGGGAGCCGGGACACAGGGCTCTCGGAAGAAGAAGCCGGAGAACGGCTGCAGAAGTACGGAAAGAACGAGCTGGAGAAAGCAGGAAAAAAGAACGTTTTACAGAAGTTTCTGGATGAACTGAAAGACC
>CACVSR010000133.1 GCA_902756775.1 uncultured Lachnospiraceae bacterium
TACGGAGTGTCTGTTGTCTGACAGAAGGAAAACCTGCCGCGGGCGGTTTAGGCGTTATGCCTTCCGCCCGCGGTAATATCGAATTCTTTCTGCAGGATCCTGCGGAATTCAAGTTCGGAAGAGATGACTGCCGAATGCACTTCTCCGCCGCAATGTTCGGTGAAGGTGTTATCGGTAATGCATTTGGATCCACTATCTGTGCGGAGACTGACCAGTCTTGTTTTCACAAAAAGCGAATCCGGGTTTGTGGAACAATAGAAGCAGACAGGGATAAATTCCGCAGGATTCTGCGGCTGAAGGGTGAACTGCAGAATGTTTTCCCACCAGCCGCTTTTATTCATATAGGAGAGTGTCCACCAGTCCGGGTCTGCCGGCTCTGTCCGGAAAAGATCCCCGGCGTACTGCGCAGCGGAACTGTTGCCAACAAGAACCGGGCCTGCCGGCTGGGGGCCTCCGAAACCCACATCACAGTAGTAGGAGCTTCCGTTCAGGTTGACAATGATGCCGCGGTGCGTGCAGGGAGGAATAAAATCCCTGCCGCGTATAATCCGGCAGAATACGGAATAACATTCATATCCGAGATCCTTCAGGAGACGTTCAAAAAAACCGTTCAGCTCAAAGCAGAAGCCGCCCCTCTTTCGGGCAATCAGCTTTTCGTACAGGGAAGGGATGTCCAGACGAAGAGGCTGATTCAGCCAGGAGCTGTCCAGATCCTCAAACGGAATATGTGTCTGGAAGGCGTAAATCAGTTTTTCCAGATGCGCCAGATCCGGCGGAAAGGCTGTCTCATCAAACTGAATGCGAGAGAGAACTATCTGTATATCCGGGACGGGTGTGTAATAATCTTCATACATTTCTATACCTCCGGTTAGGGTGTTTTTAGTCTTGGCCAGTCTGCGATCCGGTTTCTTCCCGGATAACGATGTTTTTTCTGTCTGTGTACTGTTTCCGAATCAGAATATCAGAAAATTCCCGGTTCCGGATTTCACAGCTCTCAAATTTCTTTTCCGGCGGAGCCGCCGGTTTCCTCATCTTTTCGTACCTGTCTGATATAACATGATTGGCGGCTATGAGGCCGGCAAATAAGCCGGTCAGGAGAAAAATATTATTAACAAATGCTGACACCGGCATTTGCCCCAAAAAGAACAGGAGACGGAGGATGCCCCATACGGCAGCGGCGCCTCCGACAAAAAGTCCCATGAACAATGCCGTCAGATGCGGATAACTTACGGGCAGATCTCCGTATACTTTCCCGGTTTGACCGTTCATGCCGAAATGAAAATACCGGTTCCCGTATTTGGTGGTCAGGAGATAGACAGGGAAAAGCACACACTGCTCCTTGTCCTTCAGAATTCCGGACATAATCTCAGAAACCCGCTTCTGTTCGACTTCCGGGTCCTTTTGAATGCTGCTGCTCAGAAAATCCTGAATCTGATCTTTTTCCGAAGAATCCTCTGCCGGAATAAGCTCTTTCAGTCGGAACGGTTCCAGATTTTTCATGAAAGATTCAGGGATCTGCCCGGATGCATTAACCGGAAGATGGTAGTAATCGACGGTGGCTTTGCGGACTGCCCGGTAATCGGACACAATTTTGCGGATTTTTCCGGGTCCCGCTGCGGGAGAGGTGTCCTGCGCCTCATAGACAGCATCGACGTCAGCGGTACCGCTGATCAGAAAATAGGGGACATAGCCTCCCTGCATTTCCTGAATGTGGGATTCCTTCAGAAAAATTCTCGGAAGAAGAGGACGGTTGCTGTAGAATGCCTGATAGGCCTGAACGGCATCCTCCTGTGTTTTATGGAAAGGGAGAACCTGTATTCCGCCCGGATTTTCGATTTTTTCTTTTTCCTTTTCCATAAAGTTCTCTGCTCCTTTTGTAAAAGTCCCCAGCCGCTTCGCTGCCGGGTCTATACAGTAGTGTATCAGATGACAAGCGGAAGTGGCAGTAAAAATACTGTACAAAAAAGCGGAAAGCTGTAAGGTATCGTTCACAGTTGTGCGGATTTACCTAAAAATTAAATTATCCTATACTTTATACCATAAAATTACACAAGAATTTATAATTGCAGTGTTAAAAGTCTGACGTCACATATGCCTGTATACAGGTGGCGAAAGGACTTACTTATGGCAAAAAGTAAATTCTGCGCTGTAAAAAAGAAAAAAATGAGGAGGAATAGAAATGAGTGAAGCAAGTAAAACTGCCCAAAACCAGAGCGGCAAGCCTCTCAGTAAAGCGCTGAAGGTATTCTATGGCGTTGGTGACTGCGGATTCTCGCTCATGACGAATGTTGAAAGTTACTATTTCAACTTCTTTCTGACAAATCTTGCAGCCTTCAGCCTTCCGGTGGTAACGCTGATTACCACGATTGCCAGTACCGTAGACGCATGTCTTTCGTGGATTTACGGGGCGATTCTGAACAGTATCAAGCCGAAGAAATGGGGGCGCTACCGTTCCTGGCTGATTCTTCTGCCTTGGCTGGTTCCGTTTCTTTACGCCTTCCAGTTTATCAAGATCGGCAACACTGCGGTCTCCGCAGTTATTATCATTGTGGCCACCATTATCAGCCATGTGGCGTGGAATTTTCCGTATGTGGCCAACGTTTCCATGATCGCGGTCGCCGGAAAAACGCCGGAGGATCGTGCCCAGCTGGCATCTACCAGAGCCGCATGGGCAAACCTGTCCAAGGTTCTGTTCTCCTATGTAGGACCGCCTCTGGCAGCCTTCTTCGCCGCTCATCTGAGCGAGGTGAACCAGTACGGGGCAACGGCATTTACCCTCGGTATTTTTATGGCTGTCCTGTATTTTGCACACTTTAAGATGTTCGAGGGCTACGAAGAGGTAGAAACCGCACAGACTGCAGCAAAGAAAGATACAACCAGAACAAGTGGAGGAGACCTGCTGAAATCTCTGGTTCAGAATCCTCCGCTCCTAGTGCTTCTGCTTGCGGATCTGGCGAAGTGGATGTTCAATTTTGTGTGCATGGGCGCGGCGATCTACTACTTTACCTATGTAGCACAGAACAAGGGGCTGATGGCCACCTATATTCTGGTGGCGAATATTCTCTGTGTCATCGGTTCCTACCTGTCTAAATTTGTGGCCAACAAGCTCACGACAAGGACAACCACAATTGTCACCTTCTTTGCCATGGCAGTGGTGATGTTCATTGCGAACGCCGCTTACAGCAATGTGATGCTGGTTATCATTCTGATGTCTGTCGCGCAGTTCGGATACGGCATCGGATATGCCTGCACACCGGCGCTCTATGCGGATACCATTATTTATTCTGAGTGGAAAACCGGAAAAAATGCGACCGGATGGATCAGCGGCCTGCAGAATGTTCCGCTGAAGGTTTCCATCATGACCCGCGGCATTATTATTAATGCCTGCCTGGCAGCGGCAAACTTCAGCACAAAAATTGATCCGGCAGCTGCGACAGAGGAACTGAAAAAAGGCATTTGTGTTGCGTTTATTGTGGTTCCGGCCATTGCCCTCATCATTGCGGGTGTTCTTCTTCTGATCGGATTCCACCTCACAAAGGATAAAGTTGTTCAGTATCAGGATGAAATAGCGGCCAGAAAAGCGGCATGACAGGAAATACACTGTTTTTAAAGCGGTTGATAACGTATACTTATGAGAAGGGGTGTCGCGCACCCCTTCTTACTATATAAGCGGTACGGAAACTGCGGACCGGAGGGACAATCAGCCTGAGAGGAAATGAGAATGAAGAAAAAGGTGTTTCAGCCCGGATTTCGTCTGAACCTCCGCATTATTGCGGATGCCCTGGATCAGTACGGGAAGAAAATAGAGTATTACGGGAGCGGTGACAGTCAGACCCTGACGGGCGTAAGACTCTATGCGCTCGGCATTATGCTGAAGCCGGAATATGTGTATTTTATTTCCTCCGGTGATCTGGTAAGCCGGGCACAGATGTTTCAGGGAATTCCGATGGTGATTTCGGGGAAAATCAACCCGGATTTATTACCGGATAATACCCCTGCAATTATCGTGCTGGATTCAGATAATCCGCTGGAGATATTCAGCATGGTGCAGGATGTGTTCGACCGGATGCGTCAGTGGGATATCAGGCTTCAGGCCTCTCTCAGCCAGAGGCATCCCCTTCAGGAGATTTTGGATGCAAGCAAGGCGATATTTAATAATCCTATGTTTATACATAATAATGAATTTGTCATTCTGGCGGAAACCGGTTACCGTGCGGGCATGGCGCAGAGAGACCGGGATAAAAGAAGCGGGCAGACGATGGTCGCACTCTCTACGATCAATGATTTTAAGACAGATGCTGTTTATCAGAAGGGGTTGAGAGAAAAGCATGCGGATATTTTCCCGTCGGAGCAGACAGGCTATCGGATTTTGTTCCGTAACCTCTGGAATGGGGATATTTACCTGGGGAGAATTCTGGTAAATGAGATAGACAGCAGTATTATTCCCGGCGATTACCTGGCGCTGGATTATCTGGGTGATCTGCTGGAATACTACCTTCAGGGCGGACTGCTGAAGCAGTTCAGCATAGATAATGACGCAGACCATCTTCTGATTTCTATGTGCGATGGGGAACAGGTGGATGATCGGCAGATCATGGATCTCCTTCAGTTTCAGAGGTGGAACAGGACTGACCGCTATATCTGCATGCGGATTGTAACGGAACAGAAGGATTTTAACCTTATTTCTTCCTATGCGGTTCTGAACCAGATTGAATACCAGATTTCAACCGGGCACGCTTTTTTCCATGAAAACGGGATTACCGTAGTGGTGAATCTTTCCTATAACCATGATAAACCTGCGGATGCCGTGAGCCGGATAGCTGTACTAATGAGAGAGGGGCTGCTGAAAATCGGTGTCAGCTCGGAAATCCGCGATTTTTTTCAGATTTCCAAGGCCTATAAAATGGCAAAAATAGCGCTGGAATTCGGGCGTATCAGCAGCAGTATGTACTGGTATTACTATTTTGATGATTTTATGCTGGACTACATGGCGGAGTGCGCCGGCCGGGATATTCCGGGGGAGCTGCTCTGCTCCTCGGCGCTGCGGAAACTCCGGGAATATGATCAGAAGAATAATTCCGAACTCTACGAAACCCTTCTTGTCTATCTGGAACATGAAAGAAACGTGCTCCGTACGGCGAACGAGCTGTTTATTCACAGAAGTACACTCACTTATCGGCTGGAGCGGATTCAGAAGCTGATCGGGGTTGATCTGAATAAGCCGGAGGAGAGGCTGAAGCTGCTGGTGTCCTATTATATTGTGGAACCGAAGGCAAGAGCAGACATCCCCATCCGGCCAACAGAAGAAGTAAAACGGAGGAAGCAAAACAGAAGAAGTATCTGATACGCGGTGTCTGAGGGAGAAACTTCAGACACCGTTTTTTCGGCAGGAAAAGCGGAAAATCCGGTGGCTTTTCCCTGAAAAATGCGGATTATCATCAGGAAATTCAGATTATATACTGGCTGTATCAGTTTTATCTATGCGGATGCAGTCCTTGCTGTGCGGAGGGAGAGAAAGGAACCGGCTTCCCTGCAAAGGGGCAGCATCGGAAAGACAGGAGGAGAAAAATGGCAGACAAATATGATGAAATGATTGACCAGGAACTGAAACAGGTGGGCGAATATACGGTCATGAGTATTTACGGCTCTCCGGAAGGAAAGGCGCCGAAATACAATTATCCGATTACCCCAAAGGAAAATATGCTTCGTATGCTGCGGGGCGAGAAACCTCTGTGGGTTCCCAATCAGCAGATCGAAAACAATCAGATCCAGCCTGTCGTGATGCCGGATGCCAGGGCAAGAAATTTCGGCGGGACAGACTGGTTTGGTATTCAGTGGACTTACGAGCCGTTGTCGCACGCGGCGATGGTGACACCGGGAACCCGTGCGCTGTCGGATATTGAGAATTGGGAAAAGGAAATTCAGTGGCCGGATCTGAGTGAGATTGACTGGGCGGCAGACTACGAGAAGAATTATAAGGATAAGGTGACGGAGGACAGACTGAGCTACTTTATCATTGTTAATGGCTTTTTCGAGAGAACCGCGGACCTGACGAGCTTTGAAGATGCCTTTGTGGCGCTCCTGGAATGCCCGGAGGAGCTGACTGCCTTCTATGACAGGCTTGCCGAGTGGCATATCGAATTAATAAAAATCGCAAAAAAATATTACCATGCGGATATGATCCTGTTCCATGATGACATGGGAACGGAAAAAAGTACCTTCTTTTCACCAAAGATTTTCCGCGAGCTGTTTCTTCCCCAGTATCAGAAAATCACAAAGGCAGCCCATGACCTTGGGATGTTCATCACGCTGCATTCCTGCGGAAACATTGGCACGCTGATGCCGCTGATCATAGAAGCCGGATTTGATGCCTGGGAAGGCCAGGACAGGGCAAACGACAAGAAAGCAATCATGGAACAGTACGGAAAAGAGCTGGCACAATGTACTCTGTACGTGATTCCGGAGGAAATGAGTGATGAGGAGGCGATTGCGGATATCCATCAGCGCGTGGATGATCTGGCTTCTTCCGGACGTTTTGCCTGCCGCCTGAAGGATATGAGACCGGATCGAAAGGTAAATCTGGCGGAGGAGCTTTATCGGTACAGTCGTAAGAAATATCTGGAGATGAACGGGTAACCGCTGGTGAAGCATTAAAGCAGTGACAGGGAGCTTGGTTATGGGAAAGGAAGAAGAGAAGTTTGAAATAATCGAAAACGCAAAAGCCGGAAAGCTTCAGATTACAGGAATTGTATTTGCTATTGCTATACTTGCCGGAATGTTTCTGGTTCCTGTGGGTGAAAACTTCCCGGTTCCGGCCAGGAATACGCTGGGGGTTCTTCTGGCGGTCATTGTGCTTCTGGTAACAGAGGCACTTCCGCTTGGCATTGTCTGCCTTATGTCTGCCGCATTTCTGTATTTTTTTCACTGTACAGATTCTGTACAGGGAGCGTTCAGCGGTTATACGAACCCGACACTGTTTTTTGTCCTGGCATCCTACGGGATCTCTTCTGCACTGACGAAGGTGTCCGTGACAAGAAGATTTTTACTGACGCTGATGCGGAAGTTCGGGCAGAACACGAGAAGGCTTATGCTTGCCATCATGCTTGTCACCTGCCTTCTTTCTTCTGTCATATCAAATGTTGCTGCCGCGGCAGTGTTTATTCCGATGATCCTTGAATTTCTCGATGCATACGACAGTCCGGAGGAACGGCACCGGACGGCCAGGGCTTACATGATTTCCCTGCCGGTGGCCAGCATGATCGGAGGAATGATGACTCCGGCCGGGTCGGCGCTTAATGTGCTTGCAGTAAGCCTGCTGGAAAAAAATACGGGAGAGACCATTCCCTTTGTGCACTGGATGCTGTTTGGGATTCCGCTTGCCTGTGCGGCGCTGCCATTTGCATGGTTTATATGTGTCAGAATTTTTAAGCCGGCTCCTCTCTCGGAAGAAAAAATTCAGGCATACATCCGGAGGGAAACCGGACGCATGCCTGAAAAAATGGGTCGGAAGGAGAAGTATGTTCTGGCAGTTCTGGTGTCAATGATGGCTCTGTGGATTTTAAGTTCCTGGGTGCCGTTTCTTCAGATAGCTGCAGTGACACTGCTGGGACTCTCCCTGTTTTTCCTTCCAGGGAAACTCCACATTATGAGCTGGCGGGATTACACAAAAAGTATCAGCTTTGAGGCTTTTGTCCTGATGGGATCCATGATTTCCATCGGCAGCTGCATCAGCAGCAGTGGATTAAGCGACTGGATGTCCGGCATTTTATTTCCGGCATCATTTCCGGCATCGCCCATCCTTGGCATCGGTTTTCTCTGTATCCTGATCTTCCTTATGCTGATTCCGATTCCCGTAGCGCCTGCGCTGATTTCCATGCTGGCGGCTCCGGTCATCGGATTTTCCGGCAGGATCGGCCTGCCTCCGGCGCTGGCAGTGGCCGCCCTGGGACTCTGCGCCAATAACTGCTACCTGCTGCCGCTTGATACGGTGCCGCTGATGACATTTACCACCGGGTCTTATAAAATGTTTGATATGCCCAAAGCCACGGTGTGGATTCAGTTGCTGATCGTGGCGCTGGCATCCCTCTGGCTTCCGGCAATGGGAAAACTGCTCGGGTATTTTTAAAATACCGTACTGTGCCATCACACGTTCTCCTAAGGAACCGGTAACCTCGGTGTTCTGCAAGGTGCCACCCATGCCGAGTGTCAGGGCTTCAACGATGCCTTCGCCGCCGTCGGCCAGATGCAGGACTCAGATCCGGATCCTTTTGAGAACTCCGGGATCAGAAGAGCCGGAGGCATACACATCCATCCGGCTCCAGGGAACAATTAAGTTATCAGAACAATAGAAAGGCTCAGTATCTCCCGTACTTGT
>CACVSR010000134.1 GCA_902756775.1 uncultured Lachnospiraceae bacterium
TCTTCCACTCCCTGCCCGTGCAGGACGCGGTAAGCGCCGGCGTCGCTTCCCAACGCGTACCGGACGCCAAGACGTCTTCCGACCTGCAGGTTTTCCTGAATTCCCTCCCAGATCCTCCGGATCACAGCATCATTAAATCTGCCGTCCCCGATCAGGTTGCGGACGGTAACGACCGTCGGCACGTAAACAGCAGAGCTTTCTGCCAGACAGGCCAGGCTTTCCTCATTCTGAAAATTGCCATGCTCCACAGAGTCCACACCTGCTTCCACCGCGTCTATGACGGCCTGCGCGCCGTTGGTATGGCTCATGACACAAAATCCTTCCTCATGAGCAATATGAACCATCTCCCGTATCTCCCCCCTGGGAAGCGCCGTTCCTGTCAGGCCGCCCACCGTCTTGAAATCCATGATGCCGGTGGTCATAATTTTGATAAAATCTCCGCCTTCTCTTTTCACACGCCGGACCAGCTCTGTATATTCACTCATGGTCCGGAAGGAATTTCCCACGACACGCCCGTAATCCCCCTCCCGGAAAATGCCGAAAACCGGGGAGAGATAGGTGATACCGAATTCAGGCGCTATCTTTTTAGCCGCGAGTGAGACCCCGTAGTGGTCTCCTCCTTCCCGGACAAAGGTGATGCCGCGTTTTTTATATTCTCCGAATACATGCCGGATCCATCCGATATCCGGATGTCCCTCGTTTCTTGATACAGCCAGGCGGTAATCCGTCCCGTTCATGAAAACATGGGCATGACACTCGCCGAACGAAGGTTCGGCAGTCTGTGCGTCCGAATCTGTTTTTCCCTCTGCAGCTGTTCCCGTTTCCGGTCTGTCCTCTTGTAAATGGTCATTGTTCAAGGCGATACGCTTCCTTTCCTTCTGTACAACGGCCGGCATATTCACCCTGAGAGCAAACGCAGTGATGAGCTGGTTTCTTCATGTCTGGAAAGGCCGGTGTGTTTCCCCGCGGAACAGAAGGTTTTTTACCGACAGCTCGACATTTTCTTCCGACAAAGAATCCGTCTGTACCTGAAAATGCCAGCCTTCTCCGTTCCGGATATGCCAGTCGTAATAGCTGCGTGAGGGAACCCCGAAGGCTTCCAATATACTCATGATTGTTCCTCCGTGGACAAAAAACAGGACTTCCGGAGCGCCCCGCTTTTCTTCGGCCTGAAGGGAGGAGAGAAACGCGTTCCGGCAGCGGTTCCGAAACTCTCTGGTATCCTCTCCGTTTGGAAACGGCAGCGTTCCGCCGCTGTCAATCCATCTCTGATAATACGGGTTTCCGGAAAGTTCCCTGTAGTTTTTATTCTCAAAATCTCCGAAATCACATTCCCGCAGATCCGAAATTATCACTTGCTCCGCGTCCGGGTAAAAAAGATCTGCCGTCTGTCTGCAGCGCAGCAGCGGACTGACATAGACAGATTCCGCCGTCTCCGGTACCATCCCGTCCGCTTTCCACTTTTTTGCCACTTCCGGGAGATCAGCTTTTTCTTCCTGCGTAAGGGGTTCATCGGTTGTTCCGATGTATCGCTGCCGTGTATTTCCAAATGTGGCTCCATGGCGGATCAGCCATCCTTCCATGCTTCTATACCTCCGGCCTTTTCCGAATTCAACTGCGGCATTCATCCGCAGTTTCCGAGCCCTTGATCACCTGGCCGATGCCGCAGATCACCCGCACAACCGTATCGCAGTGGGCTGCCAGCTTCTCGGAAAGCCTTCCGTCCTGTTCCCTGTATTTCCTCTCCAGCGGATCCATAGGAACCACGCCGCATCCGATTTCATTTTTTACGATAATCAGGGATGGATTCCTTTTCTTCAGGGTATCCGCAAAGTCCGAGAGGTCTCGTCCTTCCTCCACAGAACGCCTGACGAACAGATGAAAACGATTCACTGCCCGTGCCTGAAACAAATCCTCCTCGGAGCAGGAATCACCGTCCGCCCAGTCGGATTCCTCCAGACGGTACCGTCCCTGAACCCAGTCCTTTTTTCCCTGATATGCGCCTCCGATAACCAGAATCATAGATCCACTTCCTTTATTTGTATGTCAGGGCATAACTGCCAGTAAAATCAACATGACAAGCTCGCAGACGGAGACAAAGCATCCCGCCAGATCGCCTGTCATACCACCGAAGTATTTCATGCTGAGACGGTAATAAAGTCCGAAAATCAGCAGTGCCGATCCCATCATGCACAGTCCGGCAGCGGGCTGGCATAAGCCGCAGAGAACTGCCATAACCGCCAGATAGACAGCCATGACTGCCAGCACCGTTTTTTTAACGGCGCGGTCGCCGAACGCCGCCGCTGTTCCCGAAGGATTGGCATGCGGAAAGGAGACGACTGAGATAGCGGAAAAGCTGCGGCTGGTTCCAAATAGAACGGGAAGAAGCAGCAGAACCCGAAACGACGGCGCCTCTCCGGTTCCCGAAAGTCTGGGAATCCTTCAGGATCTCCAGCCGCTTCTCCCGTTCCCTCCAGGAACTCATGGCGTCACTGGTGTCCAGGTAGCCGTCCAGATGGATGCCTCCGGTAACCAGAACCGGCAGAACGGTAAAGACGGCAGCCCGGAAAAGGGCAGAAAATCCTGCCAGAAAAGAGAGATAGAGCCAGAGGGCTTCCAGAATACCGATTACCCAGCCGATCCAGGGGAAAAAACACATGGAATACTTCATGCTATGATCCGTCCAGTCTGTTCTGGGCATAGGGATTTTGGAATACATGGAAAACGCGACGATCAGACTGTCCCGCAGCTCCCTGCATGTGTTGGCAATTTTCATTTCCCTGCTCCTTCGGGCACCAGATTCTGTACGTCTGCCTTCGGCAGGCAATCCTCAGGTGCCTTTCTTGTCAATGGAATTCCGTAGACAACCTCTGTAACAAAATCCGCCATTTCCGCCATTTTCCGGTTGATGGTTCCCAGTGCTTCCAGATACTGCACAGTCAGGGTGTCATAGATACCGCCGTCAGAAAAGATCTCATTCGTCACCACAACAAGGTTCCCGCAGTGCTTCAGAAGATGATTTACCCCGTCCAGAGCAGCGGAGGCGGTTAGCCCCCCGGCGCCGCCGGACAGAAACATTTCATTCGCGGCAAGGTTGGACATACACTCCAGAAGAACATTGGCTCCCTCCGGGATGTCAAGATCCGCCAGGGCGGTGTAGCGCTCCACCGTCTCAAAGGACTTCTGCTTCCTCATGGTTCTGTGTCTGGCAATTCTGGCACTGTTTTCCGGATCCTTTCCCGGATACATGGTCGCAACATAAATTCTCCTGGCCGGTCCGAGATCCAGAATCAGCTGCTCCGCAAACGCGGACTTTCCGGACCCGGAACCGCCTGTCACCAAATGAAACATGATTCACCTCTGTCTTACTGCCGTTCTATTTCAGGTGTACATAAGCTTCGATATCATTCTGCTCAAAGGTGGCCATCTGCGAATAGACCTCTGCCGCCATGTCCAGCAGCGGAAAAAGCATGACCGCCCCGGTTCCCTCTCCCAGACACATTTCACAGGTAAGAAACGCTTTCTTTCCCAGAGCCTCCAGAAGGAGTTCCGCCGCAGGCTCTTTGGAAACATGAGAGGCAATGATATAATTCCCGACCTCCGGACAGATCCGGACTGCCGTCAGTGCCGCGACATTAGAGATGAATCCGTCTGTAACTACAGGGATGCCCAGCGCCGCTCCTCCGAGAAATACCCCGGCCATCCCGCCGATATCAAAACCGCCGACCTTGGCCAGCACATCAATCGGGTCGTCCGGATCCGGGCTGTTTACTTCAATGGCCTTTTTTATCGCGTTAATTTTTCTTGTCAGTCCCTCGCTGGAAAGTCCTGCGCCCCGGCCGGTCATAGCTTCCACCGGCTGATGGAGGAGGACAGAAGCCATGGCGCTGCTTGTTGTCGTATTCCCGATTCCCATCTCCCCGGTCGCCAGAACCCGGACACCCTGCGCCGCTTTCTCCGACGCAGCCTGTATTCCGGTTTCCAGTGCCTGCACCGCCTGTTCTCTGGTCATCGCCGGACCCTTTGTCATATTCCGGGTTCCATAGGCAATTTTCATGTTCCGTATGCAGGTATCCCGGTAAATGCCGATATCAATGGGGAGAATCTCCGCCCCTGTCTTCCGGCACAGGATACCGGCTGTCGCCTTTTCCTGAAGAAAGTTTTCCGCCACCTGCGCGGTAACCTCCTGTCCGGTCTGCGTCACACCCTCTTCCACCACGCCATTGTCCGCGCACATGGTAATCAGGCATTTTTTTGCGATATCAACAACAGGTGTTCTCTGAATAGAGGCGATCTGGACGATGACATCCTCCAGCATTCCCAGACTATGAAGGGGATGAGCGATTGAATCCCAGTGGCGGACAGCGGCTTCCGCGGAAATACGGTCAACCGGCTGAATTTTTTTTAAGGTCTCATCCAGTGTATCTTTCATTTGGAAATCCTTTCTTTTTATGCGCCGGGAATCCCATTCCGAAAAGAAGGCACCTCGTCAGGAGAACACCGGATGTTCCTCCCTTCAGAGATGCCTTTCCTTCAGTTACTCTAATCCCAGCATTCTGCAAACGGTGCTTTTCATTTCCGGAACCTCCGCCACGGTTTTATGGCGGACGGGCGCATTTTTGATCTCTTCAATTGCGTCTGGTATTTTTACCCCGGAAACCCGATGAAGGGCATCAAACTGCTCCAGGTCGGACATGGCATCATATTTTTCGGCGTCTATGGCGTGAAGGACGCTTCTGGCAAACTTATAGGGGCTTGCCGTAGAAGCGATCACCATCGGAGTGTGATCTCCTGTCTTTTCCCTGTACTGCCGGCTTACCGCCGCGGCTACGGCCGTGTGCGGATCTATCACATACTGATCCTTCCGGTAGATATCGGAAATGGTTTTCGCAACCGTCTCTTCATCCGCGAATCCGCCGTAAAAATCATCCAGCCTCTCTCTCATTTCCGGTGAAATTTCATACTTTCCTTCTCCGGAGAGAGAAGTCATGAGCTTTGCGGTTTTTTCTGCGTCGCAGCCGTCTATCAGATAGATCAGACGCTCCAGGTTGCTGGAGACAAGAATATCCATCGAAGGCGAGCTGGTCAGAATGAAAGGACGGTTTTTATCATAAATTCCTGTTGAGAAGAAATCAAACAGAACTTTGTTTTCGTTAGAGGCACAGATCAGCTTACGGATGGGAAGCCCGGTCTGCTTCGCGTAGTACGCGGCGAGAATATTTCCGAAATTTCCGGTCGGCACAGTAACATTGATGGGATCTCCTGCCTGAATCTTCCCGGCCTTTACCAGACGGGAATAAGCATAGACATAATATGCCGCCTGGGGCACCAGCCGTCCGATATTGATGGAATTGGCGGAGCTGAACTGAATCCCGTGTCTGTCCATCTCCTCTTCCAGTTCTCTGTCCCCGAACAGCTTCTTGACCCCTGTCTGCGCGTCGTCAAAGTTTCCGTTTATCGCAACCACATGCGTATTCTCACCCTTCTGGGTAACCATCTGACGCTTCTGCACAGGGCTGACGCCGTCCTTCGGGAAAAAGACGATGATCTGTGTTCCCGGAACATCCGCAAAGCCGGCCATGGCGGCCTTCCCGGTATCTCCGGAGGTGGCAGTCAGGATGCAGATCTCATTCTTAATTTGATTCTTTTTTGCCGCTGTTGTCATGAGATACGGCAGGATGGAAAGAGCCATATCCTTAAAGGCGATCGTTCTTCCGTGAAAAAGCTCCAGGAACCAGGAACCATCCACCTGATGAAGAGGGGCAATTTCCGGAACATCAAATTTATCGTCATAAGCATGAGTAATACAGCAGCGGAGCTCTTCTTCTGTATAATCCGTGAGAAACAGCTTCATGACCTGAAACGCCACTTCCCGGTAATCCATCTCCGCCAGACTTCCCAGAGAAACGTCCAGTTTCGGAAAGGAAGAAGGGACATAGAGACCGCCGTCTCTGGCAAGCCCGTTCAGAACCGCCTGCGACGCACGGATTCCCGTTTCACCGCCCCGTGTGCTGTCATATAAAATCTGCATCTGCGTACCTCCTGAAAATGCTGAAATCGTACCCGCACATTATAGCACACAGGCCAGGAAGTGTGAAATACTTCTTTCCGATGCTTCTATTGCTCTGTATCAGGCATTCCAGAGCTTCTCATAGGGAATGCCTGTAACCCTTTCACAGATTCTCTTTTCCTCTTCCGTGGAAACTGAGGAATCCTCTCCCCGCCTTCTCCGGTTTTCTGTCTGGATCACGTGAAACTCTTTCTGCCTGATCGGAAACAGATACCCAAACAATAAAAGCAGAGCCACCAGAATTACAGGCATCAGGATGAAG
>CACVSR010000135.1 GCA_902756775.1 uncultured Lachnospiraceae bacterium
TAAATTTAGGCTTTGAATTGAATATTTGATTTAAGCTATCTTTTGTAGCATTTTCTACAACAGTCTTTACATCATGTAATGCCTTTTCTCTATTTTCCTCTCTGTTTACAGAAAGATTCTCGGAAGCAAAAACTCCCAGCGTCTCTCCGTTTTCATCTTCCCGGGCATCCATTCCTGACCCGCTGTCCGGTGCCGTGTATCCTCCACCATTCAGCGCGGTGGAATTGCCTGATGGTATTTTATCCTCAGCCGCACTGTAAAAGCTGACCGTTCTATCCTCTTCGCGGGATGCTGAAGAGTTCAGCTGGCCAAGATCGTTCAGCATTTCCTGCGCGCTTTGGTAACGCTGTCCTGGTTCATATGCACAGGCGCGCAGGATGATCTTCGCAAATTCCGGCGAGGCATCATCCGGTGCCGGCATCTTTTCGCCCCGCATTCTTCGCACGAGAGCCTGAGTTCGGCTTTCGTATGTGATCGTTTCCGGATAAGGCGGATAGAACGGAAGCCGGTTATAGTTCATGAAACTATACAGCATAAGGCCAAGGGAATAGATGTCAACCGTCTTTCCGTATTCTTCGCCCTTGTAGACCTCCGGTGCCATGTACCGTTCGGTGCCTTTCTTTGAAAGTCCTCCTGTTGTCTTTTCAATGGTGCGTGCCACGCCGAAATCTCCAAGCTTGAACTGCCGGAAGCTTCCTACCTCTGACACAAACACGTTGGCCGGCTTGATGTCCCTGTGGATAATCCCGATTTCTTCGCAAACGGCAAGTGCGCTGCAAAGGTTTTTAGCCAGCTGCACGACATCTTCTTCACCCATGGTATGCGTCTTCATCCAGACCGGCAGGGAAGTCAGGAGCTCCATGCGGATCAAAATGTCCCACCCGATGCGTCCTTCATGCGGGATGATCGCATGATCCTCGTAGGATACGATGTTCGGGTGTCCCTGGAGTTTCCCCATCATCGCGATCTCGGCCGACAGTTCTTTGACAAATCCATAGAAATAGCCTGATGTGGATTCTTCATCCATCCCTTCCTCCTCGAGTACATCCGCGTCGCTGTCCGAGGTGGGAATGGTGATGACCTTCACGGCTGATCTCATGACGGAGCCGGTCACTTCCTTCTGCGCTTCAAATACGGTTCCACTGGCGCCGGAACCGATCTTCCGGACGATCTCCCAGTCTGAAAAAACCACACTGCCTGCATCGTATATCATATTCAACCTTTCCCTCTCTATAAAAGTGCGCAGCAATCCGATCATCTATGATTTTCTAATTTAAAAACGGGACAATCCTCCTGTTTCTGAAGAACTGTCCCATTCATTTTGATACCAGCGCCAAAAAACATTGTCATATCAGCACCAGGTCCGTCCCGTTTACGATGCCGCTGCCTGCTACCGTGCTGCTTCCGCGCAGAAACGTATTGCTTTTTCGGGTGCACAGTAGTTCATACCCGGAGGATATGTAGCGCCCATCGGACAGGTTTTCAAAACCCTTCCCCAGCAATGAAGCAGCCTCCCGGACTGTCAGAGAGGGCGGGATAAATACATCGTATGTTTCATCGACGGCCGGGCAGGTCACCGATACCAGTACCTTTGACATTTATCTAAGCCTCCTTGATCCCTGATTCTGTCCGATAGAATAGACTCTGCATCCAGGTCACATCATCAATATTAGCTGCATGTTTATCCGATGAATAACTTCTGCTGGCCTGAAACGGCAACTGTGCTTCCGTCCGGTGCCAGAACCGACATCATTCCTGTCCTGCGGCGGGCGTCTGTACCTCAGATGTTTCCGAAAGGATCCGCCGGCGGCCTGTTTTCTGCCTCCGTCCGGACTGTCTGATCCGCCGGCGCTGTCCGGCCAGATCCGCTCTCCTGCCTTTTCATGAGTTCCAGCGCTTCATCCAGCGCTACGCTGCTGCGTGCCTGCGCTTCGGCTATTTCATCGCATATATCTTCCATGTTCCGGTGTCTTTTCCGGATGGTTCCTTCCAGTTTTTTTAATTCCGCCAGACAATCCGTATATAAAGAAAGATTAACCATCGGCATGAGCTCTTCCAGCTGCTGATCGCGGCGGATATATTCCTGGATTTTCCCGAGAAGCTTTATTTCTCTGGCGGGAAAGTCCATATGCTCCCGCACCGCATCTATATCTATTTCCAGTGTCGCCGACATCCGCGATCCGCCATCAGCCGATATCATTGAGATTGCTCAATATATTCTTGGAATCTTCGAGCAGCGTTGATACTTCGCCTTCCTTTGAATCCAATTCCTCAATAATATTTTTGCATGCCTGAATCAGGTGCTTTGTCTGGTTTGAAGCATTTGTCACATTCGTGATTGCTTCATTCAATGAACTCACGGCCTCCGAGCCATTCTCGTCCTCCCAGAAAGACGGAATCTGTGATTTAAGCGTTGTCAGCTTATCCAGGTGGCTGTCCAGTCTGGCATCCATCTGTTCAAGCTCGTTCAGTTTCTCCTCATACTGAGCCTTTGTATAATGCAGCATGGCTATATCAATTCCCACACCTATACCAAGACCCGCTTTTACGGAAGCATCCATAACTTCTTCTCCTCCTATGTTTATACATTCCCGCTACATTCCCGCAGGAATATATTTTCGTTCTATTATCAGTTTCCGGCGGAACGAGCTATTTCCTCGCCGTGTTTTGCTGCTTCGGCAAGCTTTGCGATAGCCATTCTCAAAATTCCTGACCATTCTGTAAATTTACTGCAAAGAATATCCCAGGATTCATGAAGCTTTGTGCTTGTTTCATCCATTGCCTTCAAAATAGGATCCTCATCCATTGGATTCTGCCATACTTCCGCTACCTGTTTCAGCAGAACATTCACTTCTTCCAGTTCACTGTCTACATCATTCTCCCACTGCTGGGCACGCATAAAATCAATTTTTATCTTGCCTGCCATCTTTTTTCCTCCCTGATTCTGTTTAATTTTTTTATAATACTGTCAAGGTGCTTTTGTTCTGAAGCTGTCTCATCCCGGTAGGCATCATAAAGTTCCCCGCCCAGATGCGCATGAATTTCTTCGGCATCCTGATCAAGCATCTCCTTAAGCTGTCTGCAGCAATTCACAGCCTCCGATATATCGTCATTCTTATACATTGTTTATTGGCAATTTCAAATAATTTTAGAATTTACACATCGTTTTAACACTTTTAGTATAAATCTATGCCATACTGCTGTCAAATATATTCCGTTCCTCCTCCGCCGGGCTTTCCTCTGACAAGTCACCGCACGGCATGAGAAGCGGATAGATGTTGTCACGGTATTTAATAAGGAATCGGTTATACGCTGTCATTTTCTCCTGTGCATAATTTCTCGGAACCGCCGTCAGCGATTGTTTTCCGGTCAGTCCGCCGCTCAGGAAGATAAGTTCCTCCGGGTTGAATGCCTTTCGGATGGCTCCGCTGCCGGCAGCCTCATCCGGACACATGAATCCTGCCCAGTAGATCTGGAAGAATTTTGAAAAATCCATGATCCTGGCGAGCACGGTCTGCGTGTCCTCCGACGCATTTTTCGTTACCTCCGGGTAGGACTCCAGAATGATCATCCTCGGCGTCACCGCCTTTCTCATGTGATCGAATACCAGCTGCCGCAGCCTGGGATGATGATGATCAATGCCGTTCTGATCACAGTACTGAATGAGGATCTGCTGGCGTTTTTTAATCTCTCCAAGAAGCTCTTTGGCAAATTCCTGCAGTGACTTGTCATCATCCGGAAGAAAGCGTACGCCGGCGCAGTCCTTCAGAACGCTTCCCGACTGCCGGGTGAAAATAGTGACGTCCATACCTTCTTTTTTGAAAGCATGGAGGAAATTGTCCGTGACCGGACGGATTCCTTCCTTATTTCCAAAATAAACCGTCAGCATGGAAAACTGCTGA
>CACVSR010000136.1 GCA_902756775.1 uncultured Lachnospiraceae bacterium
CAATAAGGGTTATGGTACGGCTGTCCATATCGAGGCCCTGAAAAAGAACGGCGCCTGCACGCTGCACCGGAGGACTTTTATCGGGAAATTTCTGAATCAGGAGCAGCACGAATCAGCCGGATTGCCTTCGGATGAGAAACGGCAGGAGGGAGAAAACCATTGAAGAAAAATCCTCTGTATAAAAGCTTCGGATATGCTTTCCAGGGAATTTTTGCCTGTGTAAAGAAAGAACGCAATATTAAGATTCATCTGACCATGATGGCCCTTGTCATTCTGGCGGGAATCATTCTGAAAATCAGCAAAACAGAGTGGCTGATCTGTCTGATCTTCTTTGCCCTTGTTCTGAGCCTGGAGCTGGTAAACACGGCGGTAGAGGCGTGTGTGGATCTGGTCACGGACGAGAAAAAACCGCTGGCAAAGCTTGCGAAGGATACGGCGGCAGGGGCGGTCCTGGTATCGGCGATTTTTGCCGCCATGACCGGGCTGCTGATTTTTGTTCCCAGACTCGCCGCCCTCCTGTGAAAGCCTTGCAAAACCTGCCTCTACGCGCTTGACGCACGGGGAAAATGCCCGGACTTGAAGTACGGCAGGAATTCTTGCAAAACCTGCTTCCGCGCGTTTTGCGCACGGGCGGCAGGCAGCTGCATCCGTCTGCGGACTGCGCGGTTTTGCGGATCTTGCTTTCAGAAAAATGACTGACAATTTGGCTTGTTCATGGTACAATATCCGTATGGGGGATGAAAAACACACCATCCCGTTCGGAAGGAGGAAATACCATGAGTGATGATCTGCATTTTTCAAAGGCAATAAGAACTATTTTCCTGACCGGTGTAGGCGCGGTCGCCGCCGGAGCGGAGAAATCAAAGGCTTTAATTGATTCCCTGGTAGAAAAAGGAGAGCTGACGGTCGAACAGGGAAAGGTTCTGAACCAGGAGCTGAAGCATAAAATTGACGAGACGACGGAGTCTGTAAAGGCAAAGGCAAAGGAAGCCGCTTCCAAGAAGAATGCGGTGCCGGAGGGGACAGATTTTTCCGGTATGCTGGATAAGCTGACTCCGGAACAGCTGGCAGCCCTGAAGGAACAGCTGGCGGCTAAGGAAAAATAAAGCGAAAACGAATGAAGGTCCTTTTATGGCAGAGAGCAGGGAAACAGGACAGGAGAATAAAAAGGACGGGAAGGGCGAGAACTCTTCCCGTCTGAAGGAAATAACGGAGATTCTGCGCCGGAATAAAATCCTCAGAGGGGTTACGCCGCAGAAGCTCCGTGTTGTTTTAGAGGAGCTCGGACCGACTTATATCAAGCTCGGACAGATTATGTCTCTGCACTCGGATATTCTTCCAAAGGAATACTGCGAGGAGCTGATGAAGCTGAATTCCGAGGTGACTCCCATGCCCTTTTCGGATGTGCTCTCAGTCATCAGCGAATCCTACGGGGACGACTGGTCTGCTATTTTTTCCCGCATAGAGGAGACGCCCCTTGGTTCGGCTTCTGTGGCGCAGGTTCACCGTGCCCGGCTGGTGTCCGGGGAAGAGGTTATCGTCAAGGTTCAGCGGAGGGGAATCCGGGAACTGATGGCAAGGGACATCCGGCTTCTTCATAAGGCAGCCCGTCTGGTTCCGCCGGTCGGAGGACTGAAAAATGTTGTGGATCTGGACCAGATTCTGGATGAACTCTGGAAAGTGGCGCAGGAGGAGATGAACTTTCTCCAGGAAGCGGACAACATGGAGGAATTTGCCCGCAATAACCGCAATGTCGCTTTCGTGGGCGTTCCCCGCCTTTACCGGCAGTACACCACCCCGCATGTTCTTGTTATGGAGTACATAGACGGCTATTCTGTCGTGGATAAACAGGCGCTGGAAGAGCACGGCTATGATCTGAATGAAATCGGGGAAAAGCTGGTAGATAATTTTATCAAACAGGTTATCGAGGACGGCTTTTTCCATGCAGATCCTCATCCGGGCAATCTCCGGATTCGCGGGGGCAAAATTGTCTGGATTGATATGGGAATGATGGGGCGGCTGACAGATAGGGACCGGCGGCTTCTGGAGGAAGCCGTGCAGGGTATTGCCGGCCGTGATGTGGCAAGAGTCGAGAACGCGGTTCTCTCTCTGGCTGATTTCCGCCGGGGAAAACCGGATCGGGAACAGCTGTACCAGGATCTCCGTGAGATTCTGCAGAGGTATTCGGAGACGGATATTCTGGGAATTGATATCGCGGAATTTTTCATGGATGTCATGGATGCCATGAAGAAAAACAAAATCACCATGCCGCATGGCCTTACCATGCTGGCCAGGGGACTGACGCACATGGAAGGCGTTCTCGCGGAAATCTGCCCGGATATCAATATGGAGGAAATCGCGGAAAAGCGCATGGCGGAAAACCGCATCGAGCATCTGGATCTGAAGAATACCCTGCTGCACGGCGGAAGGGATTTTTACAAGGCGGCCAGCGCCTCTGCCGGTATTCCTTCTCTGGTCTCGCAGATCATGAAGGAATACCTGAACGGGCAGAGCCGTGTAAACCTGGAGCTGAAAACATCCAAGGATCTTGCCTGGCTGCTCCGGAAACTGGTGCAGAATCTGGTGATCGGTATGTGGGTCATGGCGCTTCTGATTTCTTCCAGCATTCTCTGCACCACGGATATGACGCCGAAGATTTTCCGGATTCCGTGGCTGGGCTTTTTCGGTTATGCCGCCGCGGGAGTCATCGTGTGTTTCCTGGTCGTAAGGCATTTCCTGACGAGACCGAAAAAGTAGGCGGAACGGTCACAAACCGCGCAGACCGGGTTGACGTGCTATGCGGTTCATGGTAGGATTATTAAGTTCTTATTATCAATTACATATCTGTTACGTAGAAGTTTTCAGAAAAAGAATGTCGTGAAAGCGATTTCTGCCGAAGGAGTAAAACTCTCAGGTACCGTGTGCGGTTGACGACTGAAAACGGAGTAGCTCTGGAGAATCCCATTAGGGTGCCGAAGGTGCAAACGCCGGTCTGTTCTGTAAGGATACAGATGCGGCGCCAATCTCTCAGGCAAAAGGACAGGGTGTTTTTATCTGCTTAACGGCAGTTTTTTTCGTGCTCCGGCATGTTTTTTCTCTTCTGCGTGCAAACCTGAGGAGGAAGCTATGTCACTGCAGTCTGTTTTGCTGACAGTTGTTCAGACTGTCAATTCTTACCTGTCGGATTATATTCTTGTTATTCTTCTGGTAGCGGTAGGACTCTGGTTTACCATCAAGACGCATTTTGTCCAGGTGCGTTATTTCGGCGAGGGCATGAAACGGACCTTCGGAAACCTCAGCCTGAACGGAAAGAAGCATGAGAGCGGCATGAGCTCGTTCCAGGCTCTTGCTACCGCCATCGCGGCACAGGTCGGCACCGGAAACATTGTCGGCGCATCCGGAGCTATTCTTACCGGAGGACCCGGAGCCATTTTCTGGATGTGGATCATTGCCTTTTTCGGAATGGCGACCATCTACGCGGAGGCTATTCTGGCTCAGAAAACAAGAAAGAAAACAAAAACCGGACATGTACAGGGCGGCCCTGTCTACTATATCACGACAGCTTTTAAGGGAAGGGGAGGAAAGTTCCTGGCAGGCTTCTTTGCTGTTGCCATTACGATTGCCCTCGGCTTCTTCGGCTGCATGGTTCAGTCCAATTCCATCGGCTCCACCTGTGCCAACGCCTTTCACATTCCCTCCTGGGTCATCGGGATCTGCCTTGTGATCTTCTGCG
>CACVSR010000137.1 GCA_902756775.1 uncultured Lachnospiraceae bacterium
TTTTTTTTTTTTTTATCAATTTCATCCAGATAGATAATTCCGTGCTCCGCCCGCTCAATATCATAATCCGCGGCCTGAATCAGCTTCAGCAGAATATTTTCCACATCCTCTCCCACGTAGCCGGCCTCGGTCAGCGTGGTCGCGTCCGCAATGGCGAACGGCACATTCAGCATGCGGGCCAGCGTCTGCGCCAGGAGAGTCTTTCCGGATCCGGTCGGCCCAAGCATAAGAATATTGCTCTTCTGCAGCTCCACATCGCTTTTTTTAGCCGAGAGAATTCTTTTATAGTGATTATAGACAGAAACCGCCAGAACCTTTTTCGCTTCCTCCTGCCCGATCACATACTGATCCAGAAACTCCTTGATCTCCACAGGCTTCATGAGGTTAATCTCCCCGCCGCCCGGTACGCTTTCCTCTCCGAATTCCTCATCAATAATTTCCGCGCAGATTCGCACGCAGTCGTCACAGATATAAGCTCCTCCGGGCCCGTAAATCAGTTTTTTTACCTGGTCCTCGCTTTTTCCACAAAAGGAGCAGTGAAGCTTCATATCATTTCCCTTGTTTGCCATAGTTCTCCTTACTTTGAACACGGCACATTCGCGGTGCCGTAATAGCGCAAAAGCGCTTTTGTGTCTCCTCTTCCCCTGAAAATGACACGGCACATTCGCAGTGCCGTAATAGCGTAAAAGGGCATTACAAAAAGGCCTTCCGGCGGTTTTGAAACACCCTCACTTCTTAATTAACGATTTGTGATGACGCTGTCTACCAGACCGTAGGCACACGCCTCTTCAGCTGTCATATAATTGTCACGCTCTGTGTCCAGCGTGATCTTCTCCAACGGCTGTCCGGTATTCTCGGACAAAATCTGGTTCATCCTCTTTTTAATCCGGATGATCTGATCCGCCACAATCTGGATTTCCGTCGCCTGACCCTGTGCGCCGCCGGACGGCTGATGGATCATAATTTCCGCGTTCGGAAGAGCCATTCTCTTTCCCTTCGTTCCTCCGGCCAGGAGGAAGGCTCCCATGCTGGCGGCAAGTCCTACACAAATGGTGGAAACATCGCACTTGATGTATTGCATGGTATCGTAGATGGCCATGCCTGCAGTCACGGAACCACCGGGGCTGTTAATATAGAGATGGATATCCTTGGACGGATCCTCCGACTCCAGGAACAGAAGCTGTGCGACAATCAGATTTGCGGAATCATCCGTAACCTCCTCGCCCAGAAAAATAATCCTGTCCTTCAGCAGCCGGGAATAAATATCATAGCTTCGCTCGCCCCGTCCTGTCTGCTCTATGACATATGGAACCAATGGCATTCCTTTTATTCCTCCGTTTTCGCTTCTCCGGCATCCTCTGCTGCTTCCTCAGCCTTCGCCGGCTCTTCTTTCTTTTCTACTTCTACAGCAGCATCGGCAACCAGATCCATGGCCTTCTGATCCGCCAGATCTTTACGGATGTTCTCCTTCTCCTCGTCGCCGATGATCTCTTTCATCTTGTCAGGCTCCATATTGTAAGCCTTTGCCATCTTCTCGATTTCCTGATCTACTTCTTCATCGGAAACCTGGATGTTTTCTGTCTCCGCGATCTTCTCCAGTGTCAGCTGATTGCGGATCTGGATTTCTGCCTGCGGCTTTACCTGCTCCCGCATCATGTTCTCGTCGGATCCGGTAAACTGCATGTACTGCTGCATGCTCATTCCCTGTGCCTGCAGTCTCCTGGCAAAGTTGTCAATCATGCGGTCCGCCTGTGTGTCAATCATAGGCGCCGGAATCTCGATGGTGGAGTTCTGCGCAGCCTTGGACACAGCATTGTCCTTAATCTCCTGGCGGGCAGCCTCTTCCTTCTTTGTCTCCAGGTTCTTTCTGACATCCGCCTTGTACGCGTCCAGCGTATCAAACTCGGAAACCTCCTGCGCAAATTCATCATCCAGCTCAGGAAGCTCTTTGCGGGTAACCTTCTCTACGTTGCAGGTAAAGACAGCTTTTTTGCCCTTCAGCTCCTCTGCGTGATAATCCTCCGGGAAGGTAACCTCGACATCTCTGGTTTCTCCGCCCTTCACACCGAGCAGTCCGTCCTCAAATCCGGGGATGAAGCTTCCGGATCCAAGTACCAGTGTATGGTTCTTTGCGGATCCTCCCTCAAAGGGCTCTCCGTCGATTTTTCCCTCGTAATCCATGACAACGCTGTCGCCGTTTTCGGCTCCGCCGTCCTCGACGGTAATCTGGCGCGCGTTCTTCTCCTGCTCCTCCTTCAGAGCTTTCTCCACATCCTCATCCGTGACGGTTCTGTCAGGCTTCGGAACCTCTACGCCCTTGTACTGTCCCAGAACCACATCTGGTTTCAGCGCTACTGTCGCAGTAAAGATAAAATCTTTGCCCTTCTCAATCTGTGTAACATCAATCTGCGGGGTGGATGTGATGTCCAGTCCGCTCTCTTTGGCAGCATCCGCATATGCGCCGGGAAGAATGCTGTTCGCGGCGTCCTCGTAAAATACGCCTGCGCCGTACATTTTTTCGATTACCTGTCTGGGAACCTTGCCCTTCCGGAATCCGGGAATGCTGATGTTCTTCTTCTGCTTCTGATACGCACGCTGAAGAGCTTTCTCAAAATCCTCCGCGGAAACGGTAACCGTCAGTTTTGCCATGCTTTTTTCCAGGTTTTCAACTTGGACACTCATTTTGATTCTTCCTCCTGCTTCCATCTATCTTTTCTGTTGCACACGATGTTTATGGTGCTAAATATTACCTTTTGCCACCCTTTATGATTACGCGTGGCTTCGCTGTTTCCGCCGCGCGTCCCCATTCGGCACTCCCATGTCGCTTACACGCCACTTCCGGGAAAGATCCGCTTCTACGCAGAACTGACAGAAACCGGCGTATAACTTTGCCGGAAACGGACACAGTCCGCCCCGCGGCCAGCGTCGTACCAGTATATCACACCGGTTTGTAAAACGCAACTACTTCAGCCTGATCAACTCCATATCCTTATCCGTCACGGCAACATATCGGTATGTACCGATTGCAAACAGCTCCTTCACCGCCTCCGCGTAGTCACCGCTGAATTTGCAGACACCGGATGTGGTATAGACATGCAGCGAACGCGTTCCGTAAAAGCTGATGCGTCCGTCTACCAGATCCACGGAATTATAGGTGAAATCCAGCTTCTGCTGCATCACCTCTCTTCCGCTGGTATTGTAGAGCCGGAGTAAAAAGCTGTTGTTGCTCTCCCCGGAAAGGACAAGACCGATATAGGTATCATCATGAAACACGCTGACAATATCTCCGTCAACGGCCACATCTGCTTTCTGGCCGGGAATCATACCGCCGGAGTAAACCGTAAAGCCGTTATCACGGAATGCCACGCAGACCGTATCGCTCATATAATCAATTTCCGGAAGGACTCTTCCGCTGAAGGTAAACTCCGCCACCCGGTTATCCATCTGATTCTGTCCGGAGCTTCCGAAATTATAAAAATCCACGGAGCCGGTCTGTGTCCCGTTCTGATAGCTGATATAGGTCACTCCGAGCAGTGTTCCGTCTCCGGACAGGCACAGATCCATGGGATATCCCGGATCATCCAGCGCCGTGCGCATCTCCGCAATCCGGGTTCCATCTCCGGAATAATATTCAATCCACGTAACCGAGCCGGATTCCTGGATGGTCGCAACCATCCCCTGCCTGTTTAC
>CACVSR010000138.1 GCA_902756775.1 uncultured Lachnospiraceae bacterium
GGTGGAATCTAGACATCCACCATCCAAAATGTAGTAATCAGCCGGATAGAGGCCATCGATATAGACTTTTATATAGTCTCATCGGTTGGGAAAGTTGTATTTAATAATAAATTAAATTATAATGGTTTTTTTACCGGAGTCCCGGCTTTTCTTGGATATTTATTTGGCGTTTGCTTTATCTTTTCAATGCAAACCAGTGTCCGTTTTCTTTCTGAGTTTTTCGGATATACAGAATATATGTGCTGTATTTTTCCTCCAAGTATCTGAATAGCATTAGAAGAATTACTACATTCCTCCTCCGTTTTCAATGATTTGTAAGCATAAAACCTACCGCCGACTTTGGCATACGGAAGGCAGTATTCACATAAAGGAGAGAGGGATGCTACAGCTCTGGATGTAACAAGATCAAATTGTTCCCGATACTCTGCTTTTCTTGCTCCATCCTCTGCACGATATTGAACTGCAGTACAGTTATTTAATTTGAGGCTGCTGATTACTTCATTTAAAAAATTCACTCTTTTATTCAGAGAATCAAGCAGCAATATCTGCAGGTCAGGAAAAACTATTGCCAAAGGAATTCCAGGAAACCCTGCTCCTGTTCCTATATCTGCCAGTTTAATTTTTTGTGCCAGGTTTTCATATTTCGCAAGTGCAAGACTGTCAAGAAAATGCAGTGTTAAGAAATCTTGAAAATCTGTTATTGCGGTCAGATTTATTTTCTGATTCCAATCAAGCATCTGATCCATATACCGAAGAAACTTTATCTTCTGTTCTTCCGTTAATGAAATATGAAAAGATTCTGCCTCTTGAATAAACGAAACAAATTCCGGAGATTTTAATCTGGGATCATTTATATAATTATTATCCATTTTTAGTTCCTTTCCGCAAAAACAGGAGAAAATTGCATCATGAAAGTTTTTTTCCGGTTTTCTGTTCCATTGTACTAAGATAAACAAGCAGGACAGAGATATCAGCAGGAGAAACCCCGGAAATCCGTGAAGCCTGTCCGATATTTGCGGGTCTGTATTTTTCTAGTTTTTGAACAGCTTCTATACGCAGGCTGCTTACTTTTGTATAATCGATATCCTCAGGAATTCTCCTGGCTTCTTTTTTCTTAAACTGGGCAACCTGCGCCATCTGCCTTTTGATATATCCCTCATATTTCAGCTGAATATTAACCTGCTCACCGACTGATGCAGATAAACCAGGCCTTTCGGGATCCAGAGCAGACAGACATTCATAATTCAATTCCGGACGTCTGATTAAATCAGCAATTGTACAGCTTCCTTTTATATCTGCGGAATGGAAGGAACTTAAAAAGGCCCTGGTTTCTTCATTTCCCTTTACAAAGGTATGTTCTGTCCTCTCAATCTCGTCGTTAATCTGTTTTTCTTTTTCCTGCGTCTTTTTCCATGTATTTTCATCTACAAGCCCAACGCGGTATCCATACTTCCGAAGTCTCAGATCCGCATTATCCTGGCGAAGAAGAAGCCTGTATTCTGCACGGCTTGTCATCATTCGATACGGTTCCAGTGTCGGCTTCGTTACAAGATCATCAATTAAAACACCGATATAGGCTTCTGATCTGTCCAAAACCAAAGGTTCCTTTCCAAGAATCTCCATAGCCGCATTGATTCCGGCAATCAAACCCTGGGCGGCTGCTTCCTCGTATCCGGAGCTGCCATTAAACTGACCGCCGGAATAGAGGCCTTTAATCTTCTTAAATCCCAGGGTAGCTTTAAGCTGGACAGGATTGATGCAGTCATATTCTATCGCATAGGCATTTCGGACAATCCGGGCATTTTCCAGTCCTGGTACCGTCCGATACATGGCAAACTGAACATCTTCAGGCATGGAACTTGACATTCCGTCAATATACATTTCTTGCGTGTATCTTCCTTCAGGCTCTATAAATACCTGATGACTGGCCTTGTCCGCAAATTTTACTACTTTATCTTCGATGGATGGACAGTATCTTGGGCCTGTTGCATGAATTTTACCGGAATAAAGCGGAGACCTGTCGATATTATCACGGATTATTTTATGCGTTTTTTCATTCGTATGGGTCAGCCAGCAGGATACCTGTTCGATCTGCACATCTTCCGGATTTGTGGAAAATGAAAATGGTATAACGGGAGTATCTCCCTTTTGCTCCTCCATTTTAGAAAAGTCGATACTCCTCCTGTCGATTCTGGCAGGAGTACCGGTCTTAAATCGAAACATTTCAATCCCGTTCTTCTTCAGGGAATCTGTCAGATGTGTCGCAGATTGCAGACCATTGGGTCCCGTATAATTCACAGTATCCCCGTAAAGGCATCTTGCGTTCAGATAAACGCCTGTACATAAAACGACAGCCCTGCTGTGATAAATTGCACCGGAAAATGTCTTTACTCCTCTGCAGACATGATCTTCTACTATCAACTCGGCCACTTCTGCCTGTCTTATGGTCAGATGATCCTGGCTTTCCAGAACCTTTCTCATGCTTCTGCTGTACTCACTTTTATCTGCCTGTGCGCGTAAAGAATGTACGGCAGGCCCCTTGGATTTATTCAGCATTTTTGACTGAATAAAAGTTCTGTCAATATTTTTTCCCATTTCTCCGCCCAATGCGTCCAGTTCCCTGACAAGGTGACCCTTGGAAGTACCTCCCACATTCGGATTACAGGGCATCATGGCAATGCTGTCCACACTGACTGTAAAAACGATTGTCTCCAGCCCCAGTCTTGCACAGGCAAGCGCCGCCTCACAGCCGGCATGTCCTGCACCTACAACTACAACATCATAATTTTCTTCTACAACCTGCATATTGCTACCTGTCTTATTATCTTATGTAAACTATTTTCCCATGCAGAAACTTTTGAATATTTCATTTACCAGGTCTTCTCCTGCGGACTCCCCTGTAATTTTGCCAAGTGCGTCACAGGCTCCCATCAGGTCTATGGACCAGAAATCCTCCGGCATCCCGTCATCCACGCTTTTCAGAACATATCCCAGCTGCCGGTCTGCCTCTTCCAGCGCCTGCTTATGCCTGATACTGGTGATGCAGACCTCATCATTGAACTGCAGCTGACCATGAAAAAATAACTTTTCTATTGTATTTTCCAGAAGATCAAGTCCTTCCTTATTTTTGGTGGAAAAGGTAATTACTGGTGCCTCTGTAAGTTCTTTCATTTCACTTGCCGTAACAACAGGATCCAGATCACTTTTATTAAGAAGTATAATTGCCTTCTTCCCGCGGATCAGGCTGAGTATCTTTCGGTCATTTTCATCAAGAGATACCGAGCTGTCAAAAACACATAGAATCAGATCTGCATCCTGAACCTGTTCCATAGCTTTTTTTACGCCAATCTGCTCAATAAGATCATCTGAATTCCGGATACCTGCCGTATCCAGTATGCGAAGAGTGATTCCCCTGATATTAATCTGTTCTTCCAGAATGTCCCTGGTAGTTCCGGCAATATCAGTAACAATAGCCTTATCCTCACCGGATAACAGATTCAATAGCGAAGATTTTCCGGCATTGGGCTTACCCACAATAACCGTCTTTAACCCTTCCTGCATCAGAATACCGGAATCCGCGTGTTTCAGAAGACCGGTTATCTGATTTCTCTGCTCCAATATAACGGAACGAAACTGATTTTCATATCCTTCCAGACTCATATGTTC
>CACVSR010000139.1 GCA_902756775.1 uncultured Lachnospiraceae bacterium
GGATTCGGACGGCCGGGACGAAGAGCGCTGATTCTGGAGATACTGATATCCCCCGAGCCGGAAAACACCTCCTGCACCCGTTCCACGGCCATGTGTACCAGATTTTCCGGAGACGTCTCCACCCGTGCGTTCAGAATTGCCTGCATCGGTTTCCGTGAGTCCGTCCCATCGGACATTTCCTCTATTCTCAGGGTATGTCTTCCTCCTGTCAGATGTCCCTTGACCCAGCCGGCCTCATTTTCCAGCATCAGTTTGATGTGGCCGACGGCTATGTTCTCTTTTTCCAGATAATCCGCCATACCGCCAAGGAATGTCTCCACCTGCTCCTTTCTGTTCTGATCGGATGCCGGGAGATCGAAGGTCATGTTCAGCCAGCCCAGCGCCGCCTCCCCTGCCGCGTATCGATCATAATCGACTTCCGCCGGATGTCTGCCCGGCACAATGGCGCTCTCCTCCATCATCTCTATCCACCTGTCTACTCCCTCCCCTTCTTTTGCGCTGATACAGAGAACTTCTGCAAGTGGAAACTTCTTTTTTGTCCGGAAGATCAGGTCCCTTCTCTCCTTCTCCGTCAACGTATCTGCCTTGCTGATCAGGATAAAATCCGCCTCCTCCATCTGCATACGCAGAATATAGGCGGCATCCGCTGCAAGCCCTGCATTTTTCCCCGCCAGAACTGCCCCGAGACGCTCCGGGTCCGCCAGAACCGTAAAAGGCATGACAGAAAGGAAGTCTTTGTATTTATCCTCCAGCGGCTGGATAATAGTTGCCGTCAGATCGGTACAGCTGCCGACAGCTTCCGCGAAAATGACATCGGCGTGCTCCTGCAGCTTCTGCACCGCCTGGATAAATCCAGGAAAATTGCAGCAGAAACAGCTTCCGCTTACCTCCTCCACCGGGACGCCCTGTTTCTTCAGAAATTCGGTATCCACCAGCCCCGCCGCCTGGTCATTGGTAATCAGGCCGGCGCGGATCCCCTCCTGCACAGCCCGGGCGGCCAGTGCGGACAGAAGTGTTGTCTTGCCTGATCCGAGGAATCCGCCAATCATATACAGCTTTGTCTTCATTTCGCCACCTCCTCTCATGACATGGTGCTGCTTTTGACTCCTCCTGAGATGACCGGCTGCATGCAAATCTCCCCGGAAGTCTTACTCTGGCGGACTTTTTCGTCCGCCGGACAAAACGCATGTTCATACAGAAGCCCGGCAACTGCCGCCCCGATAACCGGGGAGAACATGTAAACCCAGAAAAATCCGCCGGAAGTGTCCGGAAATGCCGCCGACCCCCAACCGAAAAGCAGGGCCACCAGACGGGACGCGAAGTCCCTGGCCGGATTAAAGCCCGCCTGCGTCAGCGGAGCCAGAAGAGCGATGCAGGATGTTAAGGTAAAACCGATCAGAACCGGGGCCGCCAGGGAACCCGGCGCTTTTCTGTTTCTCTCATCGGTCAGTGCAACAATCGCAAAGAATAGAATGAAGGTTCCTGCAAACTCCGCCGCCATAGCCACCGGCATGGACGCTTTCTGTGCTGCTCCCGGCAGAGCGTAATACTCTCCGAACATCTTTGCAGAGTACATGGAATTCACTGTTCCCCGGATGATCCCGTTCTCCTGCTCATAGGCCCGGATATTACCTCCGAACAATCCGTAGAGTGTCAGTCCCGCCGCAAATGCTCCGGAAAACTGGGCGGAAAGGTATACCGGAAGACTGGATGCCGGAAGCTTTCCGATCAGCGCCATTCCGACAGAAACTGCCGGATTAAAATGCGCCTCGCACAGACTCCGCGTGAGAAAAATCCCCAGTGTCACCGCACCTCCCCACACAATGGCGATCGGAAGTATCCCGTCATACTGGTTAAATACCGTCGAGACAATGACCGCCCCGCACCCAAAGAGCACCATGAGAAATGTTCCCGTGAACTCTCCCAGAAAATTTTTTCTCCTGTCCATCTGATCCCCTTCTTTCCCTCAGCCTTTGTCCTCTGCATGTTTCTGGTATCTTCCCCGTCTGGAAGAAAAGAAAGAGCAAGGCGGCCTGCGCGCGCTGCGGGCCTCCTTGCTCTTGGAGCTATCTTACAAAACACTGATGCTATTTTAAAGTAACAATTCCGTGAAAAAGAAGGGGTACAATTGTTCCTCTTTCAATTGCCCTCCCTTACGGGCTGACCGGCGCCTTTCCGCCGGAAATCCTGTTCAAGGCGGACAGTCTTCTTCTCGGATGGTACTCAAAATACTTATCGTTCTCCATCGCCATGACTTCCTTAATTGTATAAGGCTTGAAGAGCGGTTTCTGCATGACCCTGGTCACCCAGTACCAAGAATACACCGCCAGTATGACGAAGACAATCCCGCAGACAATATAGACCTTCATCCGCATCGCCGCAGAGTTATCAATGCCCCATATCATCAGAACATCCCCGACAATGCCAAGGACCGGAATCAAAAGCCCACCTGGTGAGCGGAACGTCCGGGGTACCTTTGGCATACGTTTTCTTAACAGAATCACATCAACATGCAGGAACAGATAGACGACGATCCAGAAAATACACGCGACCTTCAGAAAAAAGTTCAGCAGATCCTCCGCCACCAGACTGGCAATAACCAGAGATGTCATGGCCAGACCTATGACAATGATAGAGACGTAGGGTGCCTGATGTCTGTTCTTTCTGCGGAATACGTCCGGAAGCAGATTCAGCCTGGCCATTCCTGCCGTCAGATATCCCAGAGAATTTACCACCGTATTGGCGGTACTGATAACAGCCAGAATGGAGACGATACCCATCCAGTAACGGCCGAAATTGCCCAGCAGTGCGATACCGTACAGCATATGCGGCGACCCGCTGGATCCCAGATCATGGAAAGACACATAATTGGGAAAGCCAAATACACAGAACGCCTGCATGATAAAGACAACAGCCAGGCTTCCCAGCATGCCGAGCGGGATAGTCCTGCGCGGATTTTTCACAAAGGGCCCGAGAGGAACGACAAATTCACAGCCAACAAACATGTAGAACGCCGTTCCGACAAGACCCATCACCTGGCCAAAACTGGCATGAAAACTCAGGTCCTGCTGCACAATCTGTCCCTGTCCCAGATGAAAGCATCCCATGGCTCCCATGACAATCAGGGAAACTATCAGCGCGTAGGCGACAACGTCCTGCACTTTGGCAAACATATCCACGCCGCGGCAGTTCAGAATAATAATGATGGCCATAAGAACAATGCCGTACAGTGGAAGAGGGATATGCAGATTCGGAAAGAGCATGGCCATGGTCCGCCCGAACATTGTCCCCTCCAGACTTCCAAACACCGTCATTCCAATGACATAGCCACCGACCATGGTTAGACAAGTCATAAACGGTCCCATGCCCACAAGAGAGTACTGCGCCAGTCCACCGGTCATTCTGGGCATCAAAGCGTCCAGTTCACTGACGGATATAGCCGTAAACGCGTTGAAAAACAGGGCAATAATGACTGAAAAAATAAATGATGTGCCGATAGCGGATAATCCCTGGCCGATGACCAGCAGGCAGCTCGTCGCCAGAATCAGGCCGACTCCCGTGGCAATAGCACTGGGAAGCCCCAGTTTTTTCTTTTCATCCATAGTGTCTGCCTCCTGGGCCGCCTCTCCATCCTCTCCGGTCCTGACACGATAGGCGTTCTCCACCTGGGAGATAAAGATTTTGCCGTCCCCGATATGTCCGGTATACAAATCCTTCATAATCCGCTGCACAATATCCTCTGCGTTCTCCTTTGGCATGACCAGCATCACCACGGTCTTATCCAGCAGCCTGATCTCAGAAGTATCCTCGTCCTCATACTCCGGTGTCCCGTACTGCACGCCGCAGCCCTGCGCCTTGAAAACAGTCATGCCGGTAACGTGGTACTTTCTTAGAGCTTCCTTGAGCGTTTCCATTTTTACTTCATTCATAATGATTTCCACTCTGACAAGTTCCATAGCTTCCTCCTTATCCTCTCTGCCGCTGCACAGGACTCTGAACAGGCGCCCGCCGGGCGGCACACAAAAAGGAGCCCGTAAAATACGGACTCCTTTGTCTGCGCAATGACTGCCATCTGTTGACAGAAGTATACGGCAGAAAAAATACAAATTGAAGTATCAGTTTATGAATAAAATGCATAAAAACTGATATTTTCCGTCCCCTATTCCTCCGGTGTCGGGCTGTTGACGCTCCAGCTGATCTCCATGACAAAATGGCTGAAATGCTGCTCGCACCACCGGAACACCCAGCTGAAGTAGGCGAAGAGGTCCTGAACATCACCCTGCAGGATTGTCCCGGCATGTCCCGTCCTGCGGTACAGGCCCAGATCGATGGAGTGATTTACCACATCGGCAATTCCCTTCATGTACTGGTCCGTGCCCAGCGGATACAGGGACCACCGACAGTCTGCTGGGAAATGAATATCCCGGATTCCCGCCGCATTGGCCTTTTCCTCCAGATCAGAGAGCTTGAAGTCGCAGTCGGAATCTCCCGGGCACCCCTTGGTCAGTGTCATCTCCATTGTCATGTGCACATCCCTCTGCCAGGCATGAACAAAGCAGGCCTCCACCGCGTCGATGACATCGTCACGCCGGCCGCGGTACGTCGTCCCCATCCGGTCCGTCTCGGTCCACACGCGTGATGTGTCCACCTTCTTCAGTCCTTCCAGGATCACGTCCACAAACCGGTCCGTCATGGGCGCAAGCATGAAACAGCATGTCGTGATATCCTTCTTTGCCCCCGGCGTTCCCGGACAGCAGCTGCCGTAAGTCACATATTTCTTCTCGTTTTTCTCCATTCTTTTTCTCCGTATCTCTTGGATAGACTCTCGGAATCTCTAAGCCCGTATTTATAAGGCTTCTGAGATTCCATTTTTATTTTTTCTCCACCTTTTTTCAAAAAACACTTGACATTTGCCT
>CACVSR010000140.1 GCA_902756775.1 uncultured Lachnospiraceae bacterium
ACCCCCATTTCGTATATGTTTTCATGATAAAACGACGCCATGTCGGATCAATGGCTGTTGTAAAGAAACAGCGGATGAGTCTTCTGTCCATATAAAATGTCGGAATAACACTATAGGCAAAGTAATCAAATGGGTTCTGGCCGGAAGAAGGATCATACTGTCTGAAAACCGCAAAGATCTGATCATTTGTCTGGTTCCGGAGATATTTAACAATATCCGCGCAGTTTCTATAGTGTTTTTGATAGATAGCCTGACGGGAAATTCCCGCCCGCTTGGCAATTTCACACATAGAAAAGTCGGATTTTGTCGGGTTTTCCAGTGCAAGATCCAGAAGCGCTTCTGCAATTTTTGCTTGTGTATCAATTGGCAAACGAAATTTTCCTTTCTTCTCCTCCGGTAGCAAACCTGTTGTACGGAGATGACAAAACAGTCTGAATATTCAATGTACTACTTTATCTTAGCTCAGGATTGATAAAAGAAGAAGAGTCATAAAGTTGACAGAGTGTAAAGCGTACGGGCGGAGTTTACACTCTGTCAAGATTTTGTGCCCCCAAAAACAGTCGGAATATATAGACAATTCAACGAAACTTAACTACGATAACGATAAGTTTCGAACATAACAGTGAACCTCAAACCAGATAATGGAAAAACAGAAGGAGACGGAATGATAATAAAAAGATTTGTCCCCGCGGCGTGTGCATTGGCGCTGGGGGTTGTTTTGGCGGCTTGCGGAGGGAAGGCACCCGGAGAGAGTGCATCAGCTGCCGCTTCCGCGGAGACATCCACAGGAATTACGGCGGAATCTGAAAAGGCAGCGACTGTCAGCACCGAAACTGTAGCAGAAGCATCGGCTGCCGTCACGCAGAGCGGAGAAGAAACGACTGTCAGCACTGAAACTGGAGCAGAAGCAACTGGTGCAGAGGGCGCTTCAGAAGCGGAGGAGCAGACCGGAGATGCCGACGCAGACCTTGACGGGAAAAAGTGGCAGGATATGGCCTTCTCCATGGACGGAAAGGTATATCAGATTCCGTTTGCCTACGCCGGAATCAAAGACCAGTGGACGTTTAATCTTTCGGATTACGGCTATGACAAAGGATATGTGCTTAACCCGGGAGACAAGGTGACCGGCACCATCCAGCTGCAGAACAGCCGGTACAGCAAAGTCCGGTGTACGGCCGGCTTTATGAATACCGGGACAGAAGTGAAGGACATTCTGGATACGGATATCTGGTCTTTTACGATGGACATATCCTCTGCCGATCAGTATCCCGAAGTGGAGCTCCCCGGAGGAATTACATGGGGATCAACGGAAGACGACATTATCAAAGCGTACGGGAAGCCGGACGAAGACCCGTATGTTTCCAAGGAACTTGGCTATTCAGTCTATAACTGGTTTGACCATTTTACCTACAAGATGAAGCTGACGGTGTATAAGGACGGCGGCCTCAAGGGCATTATGCTGGAAAACTATGAGAAGTAACGTGCGGAAAAGTGCGTGACACTGCAAAATCATCGAGAAAAGGAATTCAGTTTCGTGGAAAAGAAAATGTTTCGGTCTGGACGTGTGCTCACGGTCCTGACGTGTATTATCCTTGCCGTCATGTCGGCCTTTTTGCCATGCTTATCGCCGGTATCATCAGCCGGTCTGTGTCCGGCAAAGAGATCTCTGAGGCTGACAACTATGGCGACTTTGTATTTCTGGACGCGGAATACCTGACCGCTTCCTTTGCGACAGATGAAGAGGGAAATGAGTATCTGTTTGCTTCCAGAAAGAAGGGTGACACCTGGTATGACTATATCGTGAGTGTTCCGGAGACTGTATACAACAGTGACGAATTTCAAAAGAAGATCGCTGAAGACAGTGATGATGCCTCTCCGCTGCGGATCAAGGGCACGCTCCGGCAAACGGACAGTGATCTTGATGCGCTGGCACAGGATGCTTATACGATCTATGCGGGTCTGGATTCCGGAGAAAACGCGGCAGATTACTTGGGCAATGTCTGCCTTGTATATTCCGCTTCCGGAAACGCTCTTTCCGATATCAGCGCGGGGCTGTGGATTGCGCTCGCGTTTATGGCGCTGATGATCGTTTTGTGGATTGTGGAGATTATAGGTCTGATCCGACGCCAGAGAAAGAAGGACAGGAAGATCGCGGGTGCGAAAAAGCTGTTGGAAACCAGCGCGGATTATCAGAACGGCGTAAAACAAACGTCGGAAACCGACGCCCGGCATTTCAAAAACTGCAGGTGTTATGTGACAAGAGACTATGTGGTCAGCTATCAGGACGGACTGGAAGTATTCCGGATCGACCAGATCAGGGAACTGTATGGATATGATAAGCAAAGATATCATGCGATCCTGAGTTTTGTTTTTGGCGCCTTCGCGGGATTCAGCATGGAACATTACCTTGTGGCAATCACGGCGGACGGGGAAGCGCACCAGTTCGCAAGATTGAATGCCGCTGTAAAACCGCACAGCCAGATTGCCGGGGCAATTCTTTTGAAAAACCAGAGCATTGTTCTGGGCAGGATGGATCTGACTCTGAGCGCAGCAGGTCAGACGCCGGACGATCTGAATCTCGCGAAAGTCAAAGGCTTCTATGGCAGTACGGACATATGGACGGGAAGAAGCATGAACAGCTTTGGCATAGAGTGATCCGGGTTATGTTTTGCCATGCCGGGTACGGGATCTGCGGATGAATTACCGGAGAGAAGCTTGTTGAATGAAAAAGCGGAGGATACGCATCCGCAGGATCGCCATTACTGCAGTTCTGCTGGCGGTTCTGGCGTACACAATAAAAATCCATACGTTTACCTTTTATCATGACGCGGCATTATGGTCACATTTTGATGCGGAACAGATACAGCCGTTGTTTGATTTTGTGATTGTCAGAGCGGACGGCACAGATGCAAGTATTGAATTCACGGATTCCACGGACCCGGGCAGAATTTATTCGGACACGGTCCGGCGCAATCAGATCAAGATGGTCTGTCTTGATCGCGGGAAATGGTATTTTGTGCGGGAGACCGGGAAGATTTCTGTCCGGTGGATTCATGTAAGAATACGATGAACGGTTTGTAAATCAAACCGGTTGATTGAATTATGAAGGGGGGACATATGATTCCAATAGAACCAATTATTACAGCAATTATCATAGTTGGCATTTTGCTCATTCTTATGAGCGGTTATGTAAAAGCACCGCCGGACAAGGCATATATCATTTCCGGGTTTCGCAAGAAACCCAAAATTCTGATCGGAAGGGCGGGAATCAAAGTCCCTTTCCTTGAACGGATGGATACCCTGTACCTGGGGCAGATGACGGTGGATATCGTAACCAAGGCCATCGGCCCCAATTTTGTGGATGAGCTCATGTCCCTGCTCATGGTGTCCATGCTCACCATCCCCGTGTCCATGATATTGGGCTTTCTGCTCTATAAGCCCCTGTATCAGGGCGCTTTGATCAAGGGCGTGCTCTATCTTTCCCTCAATCTTTGCAGCGTGATGATCGCCTGGATCATCTACCGGCAGATCTATTTCCGCCTGCTCATCGATACGGAAAAATATGAATAT
>CACVSR010000141.1 GCA_902756775.1 uncultured Lachnospiraceae bacterium
CTCTGCGCCATGGGGTATTCCGGCGTGACGTTCGATCCGGAAAAAGTGGATCTCTATTTCGAGAGCGCTGCCGGAAAAATCCAGATTATCCGGGACGGTGTTGCCGTAGCGTATAGTGAGGAAGAGGCAACCCGTATCCTGAGCGAGAAGGAAGTAACGGCTATTGCCGATGTCAAGACGGGAGATGCGGAGGCGACGGCCTGGGGCTGTGACCTGACCTATGACTATGTAAAGATAAACGCGGATTATCGCTCCTGACACGTCCAGGCAGGAGCAGGGAGAGGCGGAAATGATCAAACAGGAATATCTGGATAAAGCGGCAGTGCTGATTGAGGCGCTGCCCTATATTCAGCGCTTTAACAGAAAAATCATGGTGGTCAAATATGGCGGGAGCGCCATGATAGATGAGAAACTCAAGAAAAACGTCATCGCCGATGTGGTCCTTCTGAAGCTGGTCGGCTTTAAGCCGATTATTGTACACGGTGGAGGAAAGGAAATCTCCCGGTGGGTCGGCAAGGTAGGCATGGAGCCCCATTTTGTGAACGGACTCCGCGTCACGGATGAAGACACCATGGAAGTGGCGGAGATGGTGCTGAATAAGGTCAATAAGGAACTGGTCAGCATGGTGCAGGCGCTTGGCGTCAAGGCGGTCGGCATCAGCGGAAAAGACGGCTGTCTTCTGCAGTGCAGCAAGAAAACCTCCGGAGGGCAGGATATCGGTTACGTGGGAGATGTGACACATGTAGAACCTAAAATCCTGTATGACCTGCTGGAAAAAGATTTCCTTCCGGTGGTGTGCCCCATCGGCATGGATGACCATTTCTACTCCTACAATATCAATGCAGATGACGCCGCAAGCGCGATTGCGGAATCCATGCAGGCGGAGAAGCTGGCCTTCCTGAGCGACATCGAGGGAGTGCTTCGGGATAAGGATGATCCTTCGTCCCTGATCTCCGAACTTACCGTCAGCGAGGCGGAGGAGCTGATCCGGGAAGGCGTTGTCGGCGGAGGAATGATTCCCAAGCTGCAGAACTGCATAGATGCCATCAACAGAGGAATTTCCCGTGTCCACATTCTGGACGGAAGAATACCGCACTGTCTGCTTCTGGAGTTCTTCACCAATGAGGGAATCGGAACAGCCATCATGAAGGACGAGTCCCAGAAATTCAACAGGGAATTCCAGAAATAAGCCCGGTTCGCGGCATCCCTTATCAAAGGGAGATTGGCTCACCGGCTGGAGAGAACAGCGATGCGGGAGCTTCCAGGGACAGCGAAGAATACAGGGAAGGATGGCGGACAGGCTGCAGCGTAAAGGATTGATCATGCCTTGAGGTGTTGTCAAAAATGGCAGCGCAGTTTTTACGGAAAGGACAAAATGGATACACAGGATTATATCAGAATAACAGAAGAAAATGTCCTGCACACCTATAACCGGCTGCCGGTTGTTTTCAAGCGCGGCGAGGGCGTGCATCTTTATGATACGGACGGAAAGGAGTACCTGGACTTTGCGGCGGGAATCGCGGTTTTCGGCCTGGGATACGGGAACAAGGAGTACAACGAAGCACTGAAGGATCAGGTGGATCAGCTGATTCACACCTCTAATCTGTTTTATAATGTCCCGCTGGCGGAAGCATCCGAAAAGCTGATCCAGGCGTCCGGAATGGACAAGGTTTTCTTTACCAACAGCGGGACAGAGGCCATCGAGGGCTCAATCAAGGCCGCCAGGAAATATGCCTGGCTGCGGGACAAGAGTACCGACCACGAGATTATCGCCATGCGGAATTCTTTTCACGGAAGAAGCCTCGGAGCGCTTTCCGTGACAGGAAACGCAGGCTATCAGGATCCCTTCAAGCCGCTGATCGGCGGAATCCGTTTTGCGGATTTTAACGACCTGGAAAGCGTCAGGTCCCAGGTAACAGATAAAACCTGCGCCATTATTATGGAGACAGTGCAGGGCGAGGGCGGCATCTACCCGGCAGATCCGGAATTCCTGAAGGGCGTTCGCGAGCTCTGCGATAAGAGAGACATCCTCCTGATTCTGGATGAGATTCAGTGCGGAATGGGAAGAACCGGTTACCTGTTTGCGTGGCAGAAATACGGCGTAAAGCCGGATATTATGGCTTGCGCCAAAGCACTGGGCTGCGGCGTTCCGGTCGGAGCGTTTGTCCTGAACAAAAAGACGGCGGAACACTCGCTTGTTCCGGGGGACCACGGAAGTACCTACGGCGGAAATCCGCTGGCGTGCCGGGCGGTCAGCACGGTCTTTGACCTGTTTGAAAAAAATCATATTACCGAACATGTCCGCAGGACAGCGCCTTATCTGGAGAAAAAGCTGGACGAGCTGACAGAAAAATCCGAAAAAATCACCGCGCGGCGCGGCGACGGATTTATGCAGGGTCTTGTACTTGCCGAGGGCGTTAAGGTAGGGGATGTAGTCGCGGAAGCGATGAAGAAAGGGCTGGTTGTGATCAGTGCCTCCGGAAATGTCCTCCGCCTGGTTCCGCCGCTGATTATCACAGAAAGTGATATTGATCAGATGTACAGCATCCTCTCGGAAATATTGCTGTAAGCTTATAACACAGGTAAATTCCTGTTATCCCGGTATTGACATAGACCTCATGAAAAAGCTAAAAGAATATTATGTAAATGCTGCCAGATGATTTCCTTTGATTCTCTTAAATATGGCACCCAAGTTAGGAGGAGATCAATATGGCCTCCCACGATTAAGTCGTGGGAGGATGTCAATTATCGCCGTAGTAGGTGCCACATTGGGCTATTTCTATTGTGGCGTTTTCAATCCGAAACACGATGCGGTTCTTTGCGTCGATGCGAATGCTCCAGAAGCCCGATAAGTTGCCTGATAAGGGTTCTGGTTTTCCAGTGCAGTTATAGCCGTTCCTGTCTATATCCTGCAAAAGTCGGTTGATTTTTTTTAGTGTTTTTTTGTCCTGCGTCTGCCAATAGAGATAGTCGTTCCATGCTTGATCGTGCCAATTCTTTTTCATCACTCATCCTTTAGCAGCTCATGTTCGTGCATATTACGCCCTGCTCTTATATCTGCTATACGCCTTGATAGCTCTGCCATATTTTCTTCGCTATAAAACGGATCAGCAGATACCTCAAAGGGGATTCTGCGTTCATTCGCTACTTTAGTTAGAAAGATAGTAATCGCGGAAGTCATGGTTAAACCCATAGCCGAGCAAGCACTTTCGGCTCTTGCCTTAATTGTATCGTCAATTCTGAAATTAACCTGTGCCATAGTATCATCTCCTTTTACTGTTATTATATATCAATTCCTTTACATTGTAAAGAATAAAACGGCAAAATGTGATAGACGTCTTTATCTTCATCTACTCATGGATTCTACGATCCATCTGATCAGGATATATGCTCTGTTGCGGGCAGCCCTCAGTTTGAGCAGAAGGTTATTGATGAAAGATTCATTGAAAAACATTTGACAACCGGTACTCCGGAGCGTACTATTAAGGCGTAAATTTCAACTGAATAAGGAAGCAGAGTAGGAAGATGCGCGTCAAGTGCGAGCTGGCGGGATGTAAGTCGGCAAGA
>CACVSR010000142.1 GCA_902756775.1 uncultured Lachnospiraceae bacterium
ACCGCCGAGCGTCACGCCCTGATAAATCGTAACGTCGTCGCCTATTTCGGCTGTTTCGCCGATAACGACTCCCGTTCCGTGGTCTATAAAGAAATACTTTCCAATTGTGGCACCCGGATGGATATCAATTCCCGTCTTGCTGTGCGCGTATTCCGTCATAACGCGGGGAATCAGCGGGACCTTCGCCACCCACAGTTCATGCGCGATCCGGTAAATGGAGATAGCCATCAGACCGGGATAGCTCAGAATAATCTCATCTGTGCTGTAGGCTGCCGGATCCCCGTCGTACGCCGCCTGAATATCTGTCGCCAGAATTTCCCGCAGACGAGGAATCTTATGAAGAAATTCATCCACAATTCCCTCCGCCCTTTTCAGGAGGACCGATTTTTCGCAGTCCTCGCAGAGTTCCTGCGTGCCAAGGGCAATCGCCACCTGCTTCGTCAGATGATACTGCACATATTCCAGCTTTTCTCCCACGATGTAGCGGACATACTCCGCGCGCACCCGGTTTTTGTCATAAAATCCCGGAAAAAGAATTTCCCTGATTTTGCCGAGTATGTCGATCAGAAGATCCCTGTTCAGAATACTGCTGACGTTCAGCCTGGTGCTGCCCGGATATTCCGCGTAGCTCTCCAGGATGCTTTCAACCAGTTCCTGGGTATCTCCTTTTTTTACATCGGTCCGGTTCTTCATAATCCGGTCCAGCTGAGCCGTCATCCCCTGTACTTCCCTATCCATCGCTTTACTGCCTCCCCAGTGTGCTGCACAACTTGTTTATTCCGGCGGTTTACGTACACAGAGCGCAAATACCGGCGCAGGGTTATAAAATTCATCCTCGCAGATATAAATCTGCTTTCCCGCAGATGTATCAATCCGAAACTCCCCGACCCCCAGCCTGCGCAGGATCTCCAGATCCCAGGCAGGACGGGCATATCCGTTGATGGGAAGGGTTTCCTTGATCGCCTCGTTCTCCTGAAGGGTAGACATGCCAAGCTGCATATGCGTGTGATTCTTCGGAACATCAGCCAGATCCGCGGCATTGTCCAGACCGTAATTCGCGTCGAAATTCAGAAGGAGGCCGCCCGGTTTCAGGACACGCAGCCATTCCCGGTACGCCTGCTCCGGATCCGGAAGCGTCCACGTCAGGTTCCGGGAAACCACAACGTCAAAGCTGCCGTCCGGAAATCCGGTTTTCATGGCGTCTCCTGTCTCAAACCGACAGACGGCATTTTCCTCCCTCGCAAGTTTTTCGGCTCCCTCAATCATTCCCGGAGTCAGATCAATACCGGTCACCTCATAGCCCATGCGGGAGAGAAGAATACTGAAAAACCCGGCGCCGCAGCCGGCGTCCAGTACCTTTCCCTCGTGCTTTTCCGGCAGATAACGGTTTAACTGTGCCACCCAGCGGTCTGCAATCGGATTGTGCAGCTCCCTTCGCTTCTGCTCCAGAAACCCGGCGCTCCTCTTTGACCAGTAGTCGACAATCCTCTCTTCTCTGTCATCCTTCTCTTTCGCGATCCGCCCGTAAGCGATCATCGGGGTGTTCTCCCCGATGGCGAGAGTCTCTGTCTGGTAGAGAACCACCCCGTCATGAGAGGCATAGCAGGTTTCCAGGATTTCCCCGCTGTAATCCTTCACATTGCCGAGAATTTCTCCCCTCTCGAAAAGATCGCCCGGCTTTTTTTCCGGATACCAGAGTCCTGTGTATTCGGCGTACTGAAGAACCAGCTTATCGACATCCAGCGGATAATAGGTTCTGTCCTCCTTCTGCGCCTCATAAATTCCCAACTGGATCAGAAGGTTATAAATATCCCTTTTATCCGAGTAGACCTCCTCCCCGGTGCGGCTGCCCTGTCCGCCCCGCTCCAGCAGAACCGCGGGAATGCCGCAGGACGACGCGTAGTTATACGCACCGCCCCGGCTGACACCGGAACGCACCATGTAGGGGACGTCCATCTGCCGCGCCATTTCCCTGGACTTCTCCATCACAGCCGGGTCTGCCTTCCCGGCGTAGTACACATGCGGCGTAAGACTCTCGAACATGCAGCCGCTGTGGAGATCCAACATATAATCCACTCCCGGAAAGCACTGGGAGACAATCGCATCCGCATGTCTCTCCACCGGTGTTCCGTCCGCTTTTCCCGGAAAAACAAGGTAGAGATTCTGTGACTCATCCACACCTGCCCGGACGTCTCTTTCCTCGAACGCCGTCTTTCCCGCAGCCATCACAATCAGTATTTTCCCTCTGACCCTGTCCGGATCCAGCTCCCTGGCAAGTTCCACGGCCGCCTCTATGCCGACATACTCATCCGGATGCATGCCGGCCGTTATCAGAATGGTCTTTCCCGGCTTCTGCCCTGCTATTACCGCCACAGGGATCTCCGTCCCGTCCTTCAGTGGAAGAAAGGTCTCGCCAGGCCGGTTTTCCGGCATTTCCAGTTCCGACAAGACCGGAAAACGATCTGTTTCTGTCATCACGCTACTCCATCCTTCTTTCCTCTCCCGTACCGTCTCAGCCGGCACGGCAGGTGATCTGTCCGTCCGCACGCTTGCTGGTTCGTGCGTTTTCCTTCTTTTCAAAGCGGTACAGCTTCCGCGGCATGCTCCAGATACATGCGCCGCACCGCCGGATATTCTCCCAGACCCTTCGTCAGGCATTCTGCGCGGTACCCTCGGCTGACAACAGCGGTTTTCCATGAATCCGGTCCGTCACCCGCCAGATCATTGACCGCGTGATCTCCTGCTACAAACAGAAAGGGAGCCAGAAGTACCTTCTCCGGCTTTCTTTTATCCAGCTCTCCCAGTATTTCGGAGAGACCCGGCGATGCCTCCACCGTTCCCAGCAAAATATTGCCGTACCCACGCTCCTGAAACAGACCGGCCAGCCGCCGGTAAACCTGATTTGCTCCGAGTTTTGTTCCATGCCCCATCAGCACCAGGGCTTCGTCCTGTCCAAGCTGCGGGAAAGAAGCGCCGACGGCATCCGTAATCCTGTCCAGATCACGGTCTTCCGAAAGAAGCGGCCTGCCCAGACGGATTCTGTCAAACCGCGTAAGATATGCCCGTAGAGTCTCCTTTAGCTCCTCAAATTCAATCCCCTGAAGAAGAAAAGTCGGCTGGACCAGAACATCTCTTACGCCCTCCGCAAGAAGCTTTTCCAGTGCATCCGCGGGAGAGGGAATTTCGATACCATCTCTGTTCCGCAGCTTTTTCCGGATAAAACCGCTGGTCCATGCCCGGTAAACAGGCGCCTCCGGAAAGGCCGCCGCCAGATCCTGCTCCACGGCCTTAATGGTCTTCTCACATGTTTCCAGATAACTGGTTCCAAAGCTGACTGCCAGAACTGCCTCCGTATGATTCAAAAAAATCCCCCCTCCCGTTTTCACTGCAGACACTATACTACATTGTAGTAAAGCCGAGTAAATCAGTCAACTATTTCAT
>CACVSR010000143.1 GCA_902756775.1 uncultured Lachnospiraceae bacterium
TCCGATGATAATGTTCTCCGAAGCCTTAAACCTGCTGTTGGCAGGAGGAACAACGACAATCTTTCCGCCGGACAGTCCCTTTCCCAGGTAGTCATTGGCGTCTCCCGACAGGCGGAGCGTCAGTCCCTTCGGAGCAAATGCGCCGAACGACTGTCCGCCGCCTCCCTGGCAGTTTACCACAAAGGTATCTTCCTCCAGACCATCCCCGAAACGTGCGGTAATTTCCGACCCGAAAATCGTCCCCAGCGTCCGGTTTGTGCTGGAAACCTGAATGGTTTCCTCATGGTGCACACCCTTTAACATGGCTTCGGAGAATTTCGGCAGGAGGACCGCCATATCCTCTGTCTGCTCCAGATGGAAATCATACTGGGCTTTCGGGTCGAAGTGCCGGTCCGGACGTTTTGCCAGCTCCGGCTTCAGAATCTCGGAAAGATCTACCTTCTCGGCACGGTTCGTGATCTGCTTCTCCTTCATCTTCAGGCAGTCGCAGCGTCCCACCATCTCATCAATGGTACGGAATCCCAGCTTGGCCATGATCTCCCGCATCTCCTGCGCGATAAACATCATGAAGTTCATCACATATTCGGGCTTGCCCCGGAACCGTTTGCGCAGTTCCACATTCTGGGTGGCAATTCCTGCCGGACAGGTATCCTTATTGCAGACACGCATCATCATGCATCCCATGGAGACCAGCGGAGCCGTCGCAAAGCCGAATTCTTCCGCTCCCAGAAGGCAGGCAATGACTACATCTCTGCCGCTCATCAGTTTTCCATCTGTCTCCAGGATCACCCTGTTGCGAAGGCCGTTCTCCAACAGACTCTGATGCGCCTCGGTCAGACCCAGCTCCCAGGGGAGTCCCGCCCCGTGAATCGAGGAGAGTGGGGCCGCTCCGGTACCTCCGTCATACCCGGAAATCAGGATTACCTGCGCGCCGGCCTTTGCGACACCGGAGGCAATCGTCCCGACGCCGTTTTCCGAGACCAGCTTAACATTAATCCTCGCGTTCCGGTTTGCGTTCTTCAGGTCATAAATCAGCTGCGCCAGATCCTCGATGGAATAAATGTCATGGTGCGGCGGCGGAGAAATCAGGGAAACACCGGGAGTGGAAAACCTGGTTTTCGCTACCCACGGGTAAACCTTTTTCCCCGGAAGATGTCCGCCTTCTCCTGGCTTGGCACCCTGCGCCATTTTGATCTGTATCTCCTTCGCGCTGTTCAAATACGCGCTTGTGACACCGAAACGGCCGGAAGCCACCTGCTTGATGGCGCTGTTTCTTTCTGTCCCAAACCGGTCGGGACTTTCTCCTCCCTCCCCGGTATTGGATTTTCCGCCCAGGCGATTCATGGCAATGGCCATGCACTCATGCGCTTCCTGGGACAGAGACCCGTAGGACATGGCTCCGGTCTTAAAACGCTTAACGATTTCCTCCGCAGGCTCTACCTCTTCAATGGGAACCGCCGGCTGCTGCGGCGCAAACTCCAGAAGTCCGCGCAGCGTGTGCGGCAGGTTGTCGTCCACCATGGCAGTGTATTCCTTAAAACGATTGTAATCCCCGTTCTGCGTCGCCTGCTGCAGCGCGATAATGGTAGCCGGATTATAGAGATGATTCTCCTTGTCATCCCCGCTGCGGAGCTTATGGAAGCCGATGGAGTCCAGTGTGGTATCCACTCCCAGCCCCAGCGGATCGAAGGCGTGGTCATGCCGGTAAGTGACGCCCTCCTCTATTTCCTGAAGCCCGATTCCTTCTACCCGGCTCACTACCCCGGTAAAATAGCGGTCGACTACATCTTTGGAAAGTCCGATGGCCTCAAAAATCTTGGCAGACTGATAGGACTGGAGGGTGGATATTCCCATTTTCGCGGCAATCTTCACGATACCATTCAGAATTGCCTTATTGTAATCCGCAATCGCAGTGTGATAATCCTTATCCAGAATTCCCCGGTCAATCATCTCCGAGATGCACTCGTGTGCCAGATAGGGGTTGATCGCACGCGCGCCAAAGCCAAGAATCGTGGCAAACTGGTGGACGTCCCTGGGCTCTCCGCTTTCCAGAACCAGAGATACCTGCGTTCTCTTTTTCGTGCGCACCAGATGCTGCTCCACGGCGGAGACTGCCAGCAGCGAAGGAATCGCCACATGGTTCTCATCCACCCCGCGGTCGGAAAGGATCAGGATATTCGCCCCCTTCCCGTAAGCCCTGTCGCAGGAAAGTTCCAGCTTCTCCAGTGCTTTTTCCAGAGAAGTATTTTTATAATAAAGCAGTGAGATCACCTGGCTCTTGAAGCCCGGCTGATTCAAAGCCTTTATTTTCAGCAGATCCACACCAGTCAGAATCGGGTTCGCAATCTCCAGGACGGTACAGTTATCTGATTTTTCCTGAAGAAGGTTACCGTCGGATCCCAGATATACGGTGGTGTCTGTGACAATTTTCTCCCGCAGGGAGTCAATCGGCGGATTTGTCACCTGTGCAAACAGCTGCTTAAAATAATGAAACAGCGACTGATGCTTTTCCGACAAAACGGCCAGCGGGATATCATGCCCCATGGATCCGGTGGGTTCCACTCCGTCCTTCGCCATCGGAAGAATTTCATCCCGCACATCCTCGTTGGTATAGCCAAACACCTTGTACAGCTTATCCCGCATCTGCTGCGTATGCTCCGGAATCTTCTGATTGGGGATCTTCAGATCTTTCAGATAAAGAAGATGCTGATCCAGCCACTCGCCGTAGGGACGGCGGCTGGAATAATATTCCTTGCACTCCTCATCGGAAATGATCCTCTTCTGAACCGTGTCGACCAGCAGAATGCGGCCCGGCTGAAGCCGTGATTTCTTAATGATATGTTCCGGCGCAATGTCCAGAACCCCGACCTCCGAAGCCAGAATCAGACGGTTGTCGTCCGTGATGTAATAACGGCTCGGACGCAGGCCGTTCCGGTCCAGCGTCGCGCCGACCAGATCTCCGTCTGTGAACAGAATGGCCGCCGGCCCGTCCCAGGGCTCCATCATAGTCGCGTAATAATGGTAGAAATCTCTTTTCTCCTCCGGCATATTGCGCTCGTGTCTCCACGGCTCCGGAATCATCGCCATGACCGCCAGCGGCAGCGGCATGCCGTTCATGTAAAGAAACTCCAGCGTATTGTCCAGCATGGCAGAATCCGATCCGTTGCTGTTGATAACCGGAAGGATCTTATCCATATCGTTATCCATAAGCTCGGATGACATGGTCTCCTCACGGGCGAGCATACGATCTACGTTGCCCCGGATCGTGTTAATTTCCCCGTTATGGGCGATCATCCGGTAGGGATGCGCGCGAAGCCAGCTGGGTGTGGTGTTGGTGGAAAAACGAGAATGTACAACAGCAATCGCCGTCTCATAATCGGTGCTCTGCAGATCCTCATAAAATTTGCGAAGCTGCGAGACAAGGAACAT
>CACVSR010000144.1 GCA_902756775.1 uncultured Lachnospiraceae bacterium
GAAAAATACGAAAAAACTGGACGTATTTATTGACGGGCTCAAAGTTGGTGTTCTGGCCATGACGCCTGACCATCGTGCTGCGTTCCAATATAGTTCCGGGTGGCTTAAAAACGGATTCTCCCTCTCCCCTTTTTCGCTTCCGCTTGATGGAAAAGTGTATATTCCCGGAAACATGAACTGCAGCGGGCTCTTCGGTGTATTCGAGGATTCCCTGCCGGATGCCTGGGGCCGGCTGCTGGTTGATCGTGCTCTCGGAAAAAGAGGAATTCATCCCGGCAGTCTAAATGTCCTGGACCGGCTTGCGATTGTAGGGGAAAACGGCATCGGAGACCTGGAGTATCGCCCCTCGGAACATTTTGAAGAAGAAATCGGAACATCCCTGTCACTGGATGACATTCAGGAACAATGCAGCCGCGTTCTGAAGTCTGAGGATGCAAAGAATCTTGACACATTATTCCGTCTTGGAGGAAGCACCGGGGGAACAAGACCTAAAATCTATCTCCCCGTAGGCGGGAAGGAATGGATGATAAAATTTCAAACCCGCCATGACATCCAGAACAGCGGTCTGATGGAGTACCGGTACGCTCAATGTGCCGTAAAATGCGGCATTCCGATGAGCCGCACCCGCCTGTTCCCCTCCCATATATGTAAGGGGTATTTCGGAAGCGAACGCTTTGATCGAACGGGCGGATTAAAAGAACACGTTGTAACAGTGAAAGGGCTTCTTGAACTGGCGTTTGACCAGCCGTCTCTTGATTACAGTTCCCTGCTGCGGATGACTGATATCCTGACCTGCCATAACGAAAAACAAATTCTGCAAATGTTTCGTCTTGCCTGCTTCAATGTTTTCGGCCACAACCAGGATGACCATTCAAAAAACTTTTCGTTTATGTACGACAAACAGACAGGCATATGGAAATTAGCGCCGGCATATGATCTGACTTTTAGCACAACCGCCTATAACGAGCACACAACATCTGTAAACTACAACGGAAGAAATCCCGGAAAAAAGGAACTTCTTGAGATTGCCTTGCAAAATGGCATTCCAGCAGGAAAGGCCGCTGAAATTATTGATCAGATACGCGATTTCGTTCAGTCAGATCTGAACGAATACGTGAATAACATCTGAAACTTCCCGGGGTTCTGACTGTATGGGCGCATCCATGGTGATCCATGCCAATAATCCGGAATATCCGAGATTTCATCCTCAGCTATTGTGCTTCCTTACCCGGCTCCGGCTTCTCTTCCGGTCTGGCCAGGTAGTGGGCCTTCTCAAATCCCTCCACGGGATTTTCCGGCGGCGCTTTCTGCTCCTGCGCTTCATTCATGGCCATCTGCATCTGCGTAGACTGCACGATGGCATCCTGCGCGTCAATGGTCACGGTATTGTACGGGATCAGGATCTCCGCCTTGTCAAATTCACTGACAATTCTCTGCCGCACATTACTGCAGGCAAGGTAGCTTTCCATAATATCCCTGGTGTACACGGCAAATTTCAGCAGCATGCCGTTTGCCGTCAGAGCGCTGACCAGGACGGTTGTTTTTTCCGCCTCCACAACCAGCGGCTCCGTCTTCAGAATCTCCGTGATGATTTTTCTTGCCTTTTCAATATCCGTCGCATAGTCTACCTCTACCTGGACAAAGGTGGCAACAGTATCTGGATTGCTCATATTGATGATGACAGAACTGTCCACAACACTGTTTGGTATGATACAGGTCTGCCCGTCGGCCTGCTCAATCACCACGTGCCTTACGGTCATATCGCGGACAATTCCCTCTGCAATGACTGTTCCCCCGTTTTTAATCTGGATTTTCTGCCCGATATCGCATGGCTTGGAGGAAGAAAGCGAGAAACCGGAAATAACATTTCCCAGTGTCTGCTGCGCCGCAAAGGTAGCAACCGCGATCAGTAGTGCGCTGCTCTGCAGAACGGTAGTACTGATTTCCTTGGCAATTTCAAAGGAACCAAGCGCGGAATAAACGCCAATAATAGTTATGCCCGCCGTGAGAATGCTCTGAAAGAATTTATTATAAAGGCTCTGTTTCTGTGTCCGCTTATTCAGCCCTCTGAAAAAGCGGCGGACAAAATACACCGTTAAAAAAGTAATCCCCAGAATCACCGCGGTTCTGATCAGCAGTTGCCAGTCAATACCCATTTGTTTTCCTCCGGCACCGGATTGACATTGCAAACGCTTTCACCTGCTTTTCTCCAGACCGCCCTCTGTTTTATCCACATCCGGAAAGTCTGGAAGAAAACATGCTGTCTGAAAAAACAGTCCTGATTTGCAATCGTTTACCTGGTTTCTATAATCCGGACAATGAAGTCCCACATTCTCTGCACCGAGGAAATCGACAGATGCTCCTTTGGTGTGTGGATGTCAAGGATGTTCGGTCCCATGGATATAGCGTCCATTCCCGGAATCTTTTCCGAGAGCAGCCCGCATTCCACACCTGCGTGGATCGTCTGGATGACCAGTTTCTTCCCGAACATCTCTTTGTAGATCTCTGCCATTTTGTCCCTCAGAACAGACTTCTCCACCCATTCCCAGGCGGGATATTCCCCTGTGATCTTCATGGACGCGCCCAGGCTCTCCGCGATCCAGCGAAGCTTCTCAAAAAGCGCTTCCTTTGCCGTCCCGACAGAGCTGCGGACCGCAGCCCGCATTTCCAGTTTTTCCCTGTCCAGCGTCGCCACACCCCAGTTTAACGACGTCTCCACCATTCCGGGGATATTGTCATCCATGCGCTGGATTCCCTGAGGAAGTTCTGTAAAAAGTGAAATAACAGCCTTGCTGCTTTCCTCTGTAAGCGGGTTCAGACCGTCTGCATCTGCCGGATAAGCAGACACATCTTCGGATGTAATCCGGATTCCGGGATCCGCCACATGGTATTCCCCGCAAACCGCGGATTCGATTTCCTGCAGTTTTTTCTCCGCCGCTGCCTTATCGCGAACCGCCAGAAGAATCCTTCCCTCACGGGAGATCGCATTGTCCTTCGTTCCGTTTACGCAGGCGATCACACGAAGATCTGATACCGCAGAGAGTCCCCGCAGGACACGACCGGTCAGCTCCGCGGAGCTGGCACGCCCCTTGTTGATCTCACTTCCGGAATGACCGCCCTGCAGTCCATGGATATGTACATGCATACGGCTCCAGCCTGATTTCTCTCTTTCTGCCGGAAGTGTGACTGCCGCGGTTCCTCCGCCGGCACAACCGGCAAGAACGACGCCTTCCTCCTCCGAATCCATATTCAGCAGAAGATGCCCCTTCAGAGGGGACAGGTCAATCGCATGCGCCCCGTCCATCCCGACCTCCTCTGAGACTGTACAGACAAACTCCAGCCGCGGATGCCGGAGGG
>CACVSR010000145.1 GCA_902756775.1 uncultured Lachnospiraceae bacterium
TTTTTTGAACTTTCGAGGATGTGTTTTACTGTTCAGTTGTCAAGGAACTTGACCGCCTCTCTCGAAGCGAGCTTGTTTATAATACCATCGGGAATTGCTCATGTCAACAACTTTTTTGATTTTTCCGAATCATTTTTTCGAATCATTTTTCAGTCATTTTTGAGTGCCTTTCTTCTGTTTTTCCGAATGATATGTTTACACTGCGTAAACAGATTATTTTCAGCCTTTGCAAAGCCTGCCGATCTGCTCCGCCAGAGGGTGATCTGCGTCAAAAAAGCGAACATAGCCCTCCAGGGACAATGCTTTTTCTCTCAGTACACTGGATTTTTCCCAAACAAAAATTGTTGCTCTCCCTTTTCCGTTTCTCGCCTCTTGAATCATATTCTCGGCTGAAGAATTTCCGTCAAAGGCAAGCAGTACAGACGGTCGCCTCTCGAAGATCTCATAATTAAAGCTTTTATAGATTCCCATGCCCTCGCTCTCTGTGGACACACGGATCTGTACACCTGCTGCTGTAAGTTTTCTCTGTTCCTCTCTGCTGATCATAGTCGGAACAAAAGCAAAGATAAGAAACCCTTTTCTGTTGTGTTCAAGAAGATATTTTTCATACCCTCTTAGTTTATTTCCTATTACAAAGAAATATTCATCCGGACTGAGTGCTTCCAGTAATTCGTCGATCTGACGGGTTCCTTCCTCCGTAATACGCGTTGCACGTTTTTCCGAGTTAAAGCTTCCTCCCATCAGCACGACCGGGGTACGATCCCAGGGGAGTTCATGGATCTGATCTTTCAGCTCCTGATTTGCATCATGGCTTTCTGGAATACGCTTCCTGACTTTCTCTGATGATAGCAGATTCGGTATTTTTCATGCTCATAATCTCTTCCGATGTCAGACCCAGAAGTTTTTCCAGCGAGAGCTGTTCATCAATCGAATTTGTCCCATACAGGGCAGCACCGTCTGTCCCCTGTACGCAATGAATCCCCTCCGCCAGATACTGCCGTAACGGATGGTTTTCCAAACCATTCAGATTATTCAGACGGACATTAGATGTCAGCTGAAATTCCAGAACCACATGATTTTCCTTCAGCTCCTCCAGTGTTTTTCTCCCTTTTCTGGATTTCAGGCTGTACGTGTACAGCCCGTGCCCCAGCCGGATATGAGGCATTTTCTGTCCCTGTGCCAGAGAATCCTTGACACACTCGATGCTGTGCGAGACATTGTCCTTCATGCTGTCGTTTTCCCCGGCATGAATGCGGATGACAAAAGAAGGATCTCTGGCGGCTATTTTCGCGATCCCACGGAAAACTGGTTTTAACGTGATAATATCGTTAATTTCCTCCCCCACGAAGTCGCAGCCCGCCACATAGGGATCTTCTGCTACAGCCTGAAGGACCTCCAGATTACGGGCAAGATAGTCCTCCGGAGTCACTGCATCCTTGATAATCGTCAGCGGAATCCGGCGGAAAGCTGCCAGAAAGCGGATCATAACCCCTGTCTCGCGGTAGATCCGGGGCATCACTTCGTGCACCTCCGTCAGCATCTGCAGGGATTCATATTTTTTAAGCAGGGTAGTATCGCTGATTTCCGCATAGCAGATTCCCTGTCTCTGATACGTTCTCGCAATCCAGAGAAGCTTATCCTGAAATACCGTGTTGCCGTGGTACGCCATAGTTTCTCCATCCTTGAGCATCTGCATCAACGCCCGCCTTACATCTGCGTCCGGAATCCGGTCCGCCCGCGTAAGAGCAATTTTCTTCTCACTTTCCTTTCCTTTGCAGAACACATAGCGGTACAGATACACCTTTTCCAAATTGGTAAATACCGCCTGTCCGTCTTTCAATATTGCCAGAGAGGCTCTTATTTTTACGATGTTTTCATCGGCATGTTCCAGATTATTCAGAATCAGATCAGCAAAATTTATAAAGGTGTTATCATTGATTTTCCGATCCAGATACTTTCCTTTCAGATCCGAGCTGATAAACTGGCGGGCAACCTTTTCCCGCTGAGCGGCAAGAGCCGCCTCCTGTATATCGGACAAAGAGAGCTCCAGCTTCCGCACGTAGTAAAGCGGGTAACGAATCTGATGATAAATCCCCAGCGCGATAAGAATATCCGGAGCCAGATTTCCATTCATATGCGTATGAAGATCGCTGCGGAATTTGTATTCTTTCCTGATATATGCCTTGAATATCGTCTTGGAAATGTCCAGACGGTAATCCTTAGTCTGGCTCATCAGAGTTTTGGCTACCGAAGGGACAAATGCTTTCATCTCTATTCTTCCATCCGGGTAGATATTCGCAACCTTTGTTCCTCCCAGCCGGAAAATATAAATCTCCTGATTTGCTCCATCAATATAACAGGGAATCTCGCCCCGGATGACAAGCAGCCCGCTGCCGCTCTCTGTGAGCGGAAGCCCGCAGATTTTTGCCAGATTCCGAATCAGGTTTCCTGTGTGATGATTGGGTGTCTCCAGCTCATAAAAAAGTCTGTCCAGATCCCAGTACAGATTGACAATCATGTCCTTTTCATTATCCAGGTAGAATCGTGTGAAATATGTCATCGGTCTGCTGTCCTTTTCTGCTTCTGCAATCCGGCTGCAAAATGCCGGTTTGACGTTTTCTGCTTTCCTGTACACCAGTATAAAAAAATCCGGGCATTTTGTGAAGTGCGCTCAAGAAATCTGCCGCATTCTGATTGCCACATTTTATAGGTCGGCTTATACTGGTAACAGAAAGGAAATATAATGAAAGGAGGCCGCTATGCAGGTACATGTTGATGATGAAATATATTCTCATTACCACGGAGAGGATCTGGAACACGCGAAAAAGATTATCGAAAGAATCCGGGACAGCGCTGACCGTCTCAGCAGGGACATGGTTTATGATCTGACGATCCGGGATATGGAGGTTATCGAGAGACTGGCCAAACAGACAGACGCCACAGACGCAGATGTCTTCTACATTTACTGTGAGGGCTTTGCCCGCGGGCGTGATTATGAAAATGACAAAAAAGGCGTCAGCGGGAGTTAATTCTTTCTCTCCTTCCTAAGCGATGCACAAAGGCGGGTTCCTATTTCGGAATCCCGCCTTAACCCGTTATTTATATTAGTATCTTTTTTCATATCTTCTCTTGTTTCCTAAACCGTAGAAATGGTAAAAGTTTGGGCAAATGCCGCCTCTGCAGTCTGTCAGCTGAGATGCATCAGTGTATTGGCAAGCTCCGCCGCGTTGTGCATATGCATCACAAAAGCAATCATTCCAATCTCTACAAGACACAGAACCGCCAGCGTTACACCGATCTTTTTTCTGCTCTCCACGCAGATGGCCGGATGTTTGCTCCGAATCCAGATGTTATACCGGTTTCCGACCTGAAATTCCTTCTTCCCCACTTCCCTGTTCAGAGAAGACTGCTTTCTTTCTTCCCCCTGCAGGAAACTAAAGACTGCGCGGTAGGTAGTTTTCTGATGCTTTCCCTTGCCTGTTGTAAACGTCTTCACCTCTGTGCACTCTGCTTCCGTTCTTGTGCGGAAGGCCACAAAAGCGTAAACCTCATAGGCAATCAACAGACTGACTGATAAAACAAAAATAGCTCCGACCACTGTTGTTAACACTCTGAATCCTCCAAACAATCAGATAGCGAAACCGCCTTACAGCGGTGCTCCGACAGAAGTTCTTTCCGGTTTGCAGTACATGCTACCACATCGCCAAATCAGATTCAATCCCGATTTTTCCGCTTAAACGCTGGATTTTCCGGATGTCCTGTTACCCTTTTTGTTAATTTTCGGCAAATTCCGCATAAACAAATTTCAGGTGCAGGACTCTCCGAGACGGACGTGTAAAGAAAACTGCACAAATGGGACAAGAGATAATTGTTAATTTATTTTCTGATATTTTATTGACATATAGGATATTATGCTGTATCCTTTAATCAGAAACAAGAAAAAGCAGATAACGAACTGGAGGACAGTCCAATGTACAGATAAAGTCTACAGCTTAATGGAGAA
>CACVSR010000146.1 GCA_902756775.1 uncultured Lachnospiraceae bacterium
CCGGCAAAAGGAGATGGAGAAATTTTTCAAACTGAAGGAGCACGGCACAAACGTGCGCACCGAGGTTATAGCAGGTTTGACGACATTCCTGACTATGGCCTATATCCTGGCTGTCAATCCGAATATTCTGGGGACAGTCATGGACAAGGGCGGTGTATTTGTCGCAACAGCACTGGCATCCGCGATCGCAACATTCATCATGGGTCTGTGGGCGAATTATCCGATCGCTCTTTCCGCGGGTCTTGGCCTGAACGCATATTTTGCCTACACGGTCTGCCTGGGAGAACTCGGCGGAGAAGCCGATGCCTTTACCATCTGTCTGACTGCGGTTTTCGTAGAGGGTATTATTTTTATTGTACTCTCTCTGTTTAAGGTCAGAGAGCAGATTATCAACGGAATCCCGATGAATCTGAAAAACGGAATTTCCGCAGGTATCGGACTGTTTGTCGCTTTTATCGGGATGCAGGGAGCCGGTATTATTATCAAAAATGATTCCACGCTTGTCTCCCTCGGAGATTTCGCAAAGCCGCAGGTCGCACTTGCGCTGATCGGATTTGTGATTATCCTGATTCTGGTGCACTATCATGTCAAGGGAGCTGTTCTGATCGGTATTCTGGCTACCTGGTTTCTCGGCATGCTGGCACAGCTTGGAGGCTGGTATGTGGTCGATGTGGAAAACGGGGTTTACAGCCTGTTCCCGGACTTTTCACAGGGACTTCAGCTGGGAGGAATTGCGAACACTGCCTTCAAATTTAATTTTGCCTGGGCAGGCGAACATCTGATCCAGTTTATCGCCATTATGTTCAGTTTCCTCTATGTGGATCTGTTTGATACGGTCGGAACGGTTGTCGGCGTTGCAGACAAGGCAGGACTTCTGGATAAGGAAGGAAAGCTTCCCCGTGTCGGACGTGTCCTGATGTCTGACGCAGTCGGTACGGTCGCAGGCGCCTGTCTGGGAACATCTACGATTACTTCCTTTGTGGAGTCCAGCGCTGGTGTGGCGGCCGGAGGGCGGACCGGACTTACGGCAGTAGTCACCGGCTTCATGTTCCTGGTATCTCTGGTGCTGTCTCCGTTTTTCCTCGCTATTCCAAGTTTTGCTACAGCGCCTGCATTGATCTATGTCGGCATGCTGATGGTTTCTTCCGCGAAGAAAATTGAATTTGACGGGGATATCGCAGACACCGCTGCAGCTTATATGGCTCTTGTCATGATGCCTCTTTCCTATTCCATTGCGACAGGAATTATGTTTGGCATTATTGTCTGGGTCATCCTGAAGGTGTTTGAGAAGAAAACAAAAGATATCAGCCCGGTGATGTGGGTGGTATTCGTGTTATTCTGTCTGAGAATTGTTTCTCTGGTCACCCACTTCTCGTAAGAGTGATGTTTGCTGTGTAATAAAAAAAGAACGTCCCTGGGCTCACCGGACGTCAACGCTGTAATCAAAAATAACGGAAAAAACGGGAGATCCGGCAGACAAGCTGTCGGATCTCTCTGTCGTTTCCGGAGATTTCCGCATTTACACAGTCAGGTATTCTTAGCGGTCTTCCGTGGAGTTTACCCCGGTCTTGTCATTCCGGGCAAGAGGCTTTATAATGAACTTTGTGAATAATCACCATGGAAACCGGAAAACAGACCGGATTATTAGGAGTTTTGCTTGAATAAGGATCCGGTCTTACATTGAGGGGGACAGAATGAAAAAGAAGACTTTAAAAAGTATCCTCTGTCTGCTGGCATCTGTATCCATGCTGGCCGGCTGCAGCAACCCGAATGAGATTACCGCGGATTCCGCGACGGCACTGGGAACCGTGACAGAAACGCCGGCTCCGACGCAGGAGGAGGCAGAAACACCGACTCCGGAACCGACACAGGAGCCGGTAGCAGAGACGCCGACTCCGGAACCGACGCAGGATCCGTATGCGCTTCCGGAAGGGCAGATGTACAGCTTTCTGACCGGCGAGCCGGTCAGCACGGAAGAAGGGATGAAAAAACCCTACTGCGTGGTGATTAACAACCTTCAGCCGGCGGTTCCGCAGTCCGGAATCAGTCAGGCGGATGTCATGTACGAGGCGATGGTGGAAGGAACGATCACGAGATTGCTGGCGGTTTTCCAGGATCCGGCGGGAATTGAAAAAATCGGCCCATGCAGGAGTGCGCGGCATTATTTCGTGGACTTCAATTATGATATGGACGGCATTTACTGTCATTTTGGCGGAAGTCCCTTTGCGTTTACCCGTTTTCAGGAGGATGGCCTGACAACTATCAACGGAACGGCTTACGACGGAAGCGGAGCCTTCTTCCGGACCAGTGACAGAGAGGCTCCGCATAACGCATATGCCACAGGGGACGGACTGATCTCCATCGCTTCCAGTCTGGGGTTAGGCACCACACACCGGGATGGCTACACGGGCATCTTTTCCTTTAATCATGAGGACACGCCTCTGGAGGACGGAGAAGGCGTGACCGAGGCATCCAGAGTGAACATACCTTTCAGCTGGAATATGCCGTATTTTGAATATCACGCAGACGACGGACTATATTACCGGTTTGAATATGACGCTCCGCAGGTGGATCAGGAAAACGGCCAGCAGCTGGCATTCAAAAATGTTATTGTCGAATATGTCGAGCAGGGCGTGATTTCGGAAAAAGGACATCTGGATCTTCTGCTCTATAATGTCGGAGAGGGCCTTTATATCACAGACGGAAAAGCCAAAAACATCACATGGGTGAAACAGGGACGGGATCAGACTACTTATTTTACAGACGACAGCGGAAACACCCAGAAGATTAATCCGGGAAAAACAATGATTATCTATGTTCCTGTGGGAAGCACGGTGACATTCGGCGATGAGCAGCCGGTGATCGGACCGGTTTCCACAGCAGGCTACATTCCCCAGCCCGGCTCGGATCAGAGCAGCTACGGCTATGGAGAGAGCGCCGAGGAGGCAGGAGATTCTTAATTAAAACAGCATCGGAAGAGAGCCGTTTCTGCCATTGTCTGCAGAAGCGGCTTTTTCTCGTTCTTGAGATTTTGCTCTTTCTGAGCGATAATGGGGGTACAGTGCGCGTGAGCAGAGGAGGCATCAGAAGTATGAAAGCAATCGTTTGTGTGGATAAGAACTGGGCGATCGGGGCAGATGGGAAAACGCTGGTAAACATTCCGGCCGACCTCCGGTGGTTCCGGGAAAAAACCATGGGCCATGTGGTGGTTATGGGAAGAAAAACCTGGAATTCACTTCCGAACGGCCGTGCGCTGGACGGGCGTACCAATATCGTTTTATCCAGGCAGAAGGATTTTCAGGCGAA
>CACVSR010000147.1 GCA_902756775.1 uncultured Lachnospiraceae bacterium
GTACCTGCATCCGCATGTACGGAAGCAGCGCCGGCCAGCGTAACAACAGCTGCAATTGCAAGAATTCCGAAAAAGCTCAGGCAGTTTGCCGCCAATGTATGTTTATAACGTGTTTTGCTGTGATCTCCCCTGTAAAATACAGTAAACGGGATCACGATTGTCATTACCAGAGCTGCTGCTGTAAGAATCTGAATCATTGTTGTCATTTTAAATCCTCCCGGGTAAATTTCCCTTTGTTAATAATGATATCCACTGCCGAATACGGCGTGGCAAAAGCACCATAACTGCCTTCAGTTCTGTCCGGCCTTCCGGATAAAAGGCTTGAACTCACGCCCGTCCCCTTTATAGAACCGGCTGAACATCTCGTAATACTCCAGACGGAGAACCTGAATTCCAACCATCAGTCCTTCCATCAGCATGACAAAAACATTTCCTAATATAACGCCTATAAGATTTGGAGAACTGCCGCCGCCTTTCGCAAGAAGCATAACCACCTGCATCATTGCCACATGGCTGACCGCGTAGGCACCAATTCGCACATAGGAAAGTGTGTTGGAAAGATAACTGAGCAGCGTCTCAAAGGTTTCAAAAAACGCCTGCACAAAATACATCCCCTTGCCGCCTTCAATAAACGGCTTTCTGTGCTGAACCATGCGGGCCAGCATCTCCTTCAGGAAGATGCCGATAAGTCCCAGAGCAGCCAGAACAATAAGAATTTTCAGGACAGTTCCCATACTCCCGTGTCCGGTCATAATAAGGAATACCATGGCGACAATGCTTCCATAGAATACAAGTCCCGCCACAGCATTCTGGCTGAACCAGGTGTTCTCCACATCCTTCTGCTTAACGGCATTGATGATAGCCAGCACAATATCGAACAGAATCATGAACATACCGAAGGCAATGGCAAGAACGAATACGGTATTGATGTTTCCAAGTCCCGGAAGCCGTACCATATCATCCTTCGGATGAATCAGGGCGTCATACGGCAGGAATTCCTCAAACCCGAAAAAGCTGTTATAAATAAGGCCGAAAATGGTAGAGAAAATTCCCGCGGTTCCGATAATGGCCGCCAGCGGTTTTCCTTTCCATTTGTACAGCAGAAAACCTCCGATCAGCAGGCAGAGCCCCTGTCCGAAATCTCCAAACATAATACCGAAAATAAAAGCATAGGTCAGTGTCAGATAGATGGTTGGATCAAATTCATGGTACCCAGGCAGTCCGTACATCCGCACAAACATCTCAAACGGCTTGAAGAACCGCGGGTTCTCCAGTTTTGTCGGTGGCTGGGAATCAATATTGGCGTCATCGTCTTCCACCATGCAGAAGATCTCGGTCTCGTCCTTAATGTCCTCCTGGAATGCAGCCGCGTCTTTTTCCGACATCCATCCGCAGAGGATGTAAAAGGTCTGGGATTTGGACTTTGTCAGGGCAGCCATCTTACGCACATCAAAGTGACTGGAATAACTCTTCAGAAGATCCCGTGCCTCCAGGATTGTCCCCGCTTTCTTCTCCAGCAGACCCTGCATCTCCCTGCTGCACTTTTCTATGCCTGCGTCAATCCGTTTGATAGCCGCCTGCGCCTTCCGGTATTCCTCCTGCGGAGTTCCGCGGAATGTATCAGACATGTAAATCCGCTCAAAATGAAGCGACGCGTAAACCGCATCCACCTTCTGGTGGTTGTTCTTCGGGGTGAAATACACGCCGTAGACATACTGGCTGTTGGAATAACACTGGTAGAAAACAGAGTCGCTGTTTTCATAGATGTAATTCTCAAATTTTGTAAAAAACTCTCTGGCAATCCGTCCGAACCGATAATGGATAAAATGATAATTCATCATATCCTCGAACCGGATCGGAAGACTCTGGAAGGATTCCAGCGTTGTCATCTGTTCTTCATAGGTTTTGCGGTCATTCCGCAGAGCTTCTCGTTCATTCTGGTTTTTCACGAACGGCACATCGGTCTGATTCACCGTGTTAAGCGCTTCTTCAATGGTCATCGGCCCTGCGGACGGCTTCTTTCCGGCCGGAAGCATGGACACATACTCCTCTGCCTTCTGAAGTGCTTCCTTATAAGGATTGATTTCAATATAAGGAGTCAGCGTCTGAACCGTTTTCAGCTCGGCAAGCGCATTCTCAAGATGAATTTCATAGCGGGACAGGTACTTCTCAACCACACGGTCAATGTCCGCCTTGGGGCCGGTGATGCTAAGAAATTTCATTTTCAGTATCAAAGCAAAACACCTCCAAAGGTTTACTGGTTACAATAGCATCCTCTTTCTATCTGCAAGATATATGTGTTTCCGCAATCTCCGGCGGAATCTTGTAACGCACACACTCGGTGGCAATAACAATTCTGTCCACCTCATGATCCTTATAATACAGATAAGAATATAATACAGCCGGAGAATACGGATTGTTCCGCGACTCTCTTGCCAGGATTTCCTTCAGGATGGCGGAATAACAGGCTTCCAGCCTTTCGGAGGTAAAATCCCCGAACTGTCTGGCGTAGTAACTGTTTCCGATCACATTCTCCGCTGACTGGATACTGTCGGCTTCCACCATCGCCTTAATCTCGGATTTTGACAGCCGGTAGTTAACCGGCAGCAGAAGCGCGTAAATATCCGCATCCGACATATGGTAATTTGCCTTGCAGCGATGAATCCAGATAATATTCAGCATATCGAACTTGGCGCCCAGAATATGCGTAAGCTCTGTCATCTCTGACTTATTTGACGCCTTTCCTTTGGTCTTCCAGAGAAGGCCGAAATAAAACAGGTCAAGGGCTGTCTCAAAATCAAAAATAGTCGGATGATCCGCCGCAAGAACCTTGTTCATGGCAGGCCAGTATAAGGTTCCGGACAGAAGAGAAACAAATTCCTCTATCGTACCCGCCTCTGCCAGCTCCGTAAAGCGGAGCTGGGATATCCTGCCAAAGTATCTCGGAAAGGCGCTTAAATCCGGGCGTTCCGGACGCTGTCCGAAAATGGCGTACAGGCATTCCTTCAGGAAATACACCTCGTACCGCATCATATAGATGCCAAGGAATTCCTTCTGTTCCGCATTGGCGAACTTGTATAATTTGGTAAAATCGTAGTAGACACTCTCCCGGAGAAGCGGCTCGATATTCCCCCGGTGAAGGTGGGCGTCGTCCAGGCTGCGCAGGACATACTCATAATT
>CACVSR010000148.1 GCA_902756775.1 uncultured Lachnospiraceae bacterium
GTACCGGGACATATGTTATGAGAAAGATTTTGAGGAGGTACATACGATGTGTGATGTGGCTCAAAGATTAGAGGACAGAGGAAGAGTTTCTGGATTACAAGAAGGGATAAAAGAAGGCATAAAAAAAGGCATAACAGAAGGGATAAAAGAAGGCGGATTGATTATGCTGTATCGTCTGGTCTCAGAAGGCACAATAACCATCGATCAGGCAGTAAACGCGGCGCTGCCTTATGGCGTGAAGGATGCAGATGATTTCCGAAAAAGAGCAATGCTGGCCGGATATTATCTGAAGTAAGCGAAAATACGTGGTTAAAACAGCAAAATCTCTCCCTGAGCCATAGGCGTGCAGGAAAAGACAGAAAGAAGGAAATACGCTTTCAAACAGCAAAATCCCCCCCAGGGTCATAGACGGGCAGGAAAAAGCATAGGGAAACTTGACCTGAATTGCAAGAATCCCCAAACGGGTCACAGACAGGCAAGGCGGGCACATTTCTCTTTGCTTCTCCCTGCCTTCTTTTGCGTTTTGGAAAAATATGCTAGAATATGCTGGGTGAAAATGAAAGTCGGCTGTTTTAAGGAGTGTTATGGGCTGGAGAGATTTTTTTTCGGAGGTTATTCTAAAAAGAGGGCTGGATCTTTATAAGAAGAAAAGGATTCTGGGGTTCAGCCGGACGGATGACTCTGCCATTGCCAGGGTTGCGGACGGAAGAAATTACCAGGTGACGGTCTGGTACCGGGATGAGAAGCTGGCCGGAAGGTGTAACTGTGAATCCGCCCGGAATGGCCGTGTCTGCAAGCATATGGCTGCCGTTCTGTTCCAGTGGGAGGCGGACAAATACCAGTGCGTTCCTACCTTGCGGCAGAAAAAAGCGCTGCAGCCGGAAGTCCTGCGTGCGGAGGATGCTCTGGATCCGGCGGACAGAAAAGAACTGTATTTTAATCTTGTCCCGCTTTTGAAAGACTATACAGTCAGCGCGGACAGTGTAAAGAGTGCTCGGGAGCAGATTGCTGACGGTGAGATTACGCCGGATAACCCGGAATTTTTCTATGCCATCGGGCAGGGGTATCAGTCCCGCTTTTACGGGCACATGCTTTACCGGATTCAGGAGAAGAATGGGAAAACCGGCGGCGTAGAGCTGCAGTTTACCAAAAACGCGATCTCCATTCTGCAGTGTTCCTGCTGCAACCGGAGGTATCACGATTCTTATTACTACAGCAATTCAACACGTCTCTGTTCCCATGCGATAGCGGCCATTATCTGCGCGGACCGCTATCTGCTTTTGTACAATCCGGGGGATGCCACAGACGTTTCAGCGGCGCAGTTTCTGGAAAGAGTCGGAAGAAAGCGCGCAATCGAAAAGAAGGAACTGAGCGGAGAGCGAAAAAAGACGATTGTTCTGGAACCGCGGGTTTTCATGGAATACTCTGGCCTGGAGCTGTCTTTTAAGATCGGGAATACCAAAATGTATGTCCTGAAGGATATGACCGACCTGGTGGATAAGGTGGAGAAGCACGAGACGCTGCAGCTTGGAACCAAAAACGCGATCTCCTTTGCCACGGACACCTTTGTGGACAGCTCTCTGCCCTTCTACCGTCTGATACGGAGCGAGGTCCGTCTGGGAGAGAAGCTGATGGATCAGATGATGAGTAAGCAGGCCTACTATTTCAGCGGCAGGGATCTGCTGGTAAAGAACCGGATTATTCTCTCCGGCAGCGGGCTGGATCAATTTTACACGCAGGAGCTTGGGAAGGATGTGCCGGTGGCCGGCGGGGACTCCGCCGTGTTCCAGAAGCTGAAAATCCGGGAGACAGCTATTACTATTCCTGTTGTGATTTCTGCTTCGGGCAAGGGGAAGAATTTCGACGGGGTTTTGCTGAAGGCGGACACTCCGGAGCTTCTGCAGGGGGAAAAGGAGAATTACCTGCTGGATGGAGATGTGATGACGCGCATCCCGGAGGAGCAGTACCGGGAGCTGGAGCCGCTACTGGAAATGTCCGATGAGGACGGGATTCCCCAGATGAAGATTGGCAAGAAGAAAATGCCGGAATTCTTCTATCGCGTGCTGCCGGAGATGGAGAAAAATCCCTGTCTGGATATCCGGATTACCGATGAGAAGGAAATACAGAAGCATCTGGCACCGGAGGCGAAGTTTGTCTTCCGGCTTGACGCGGAGGACGGAGAATTGCTCTGCCGGGCGGAGGTCTCCTACGGGGGCAGGAAGCATGTGCTGCGGCTGCCGAAACCATCGGAACTCCCGCTGCCGGCCTATCGGGATCTGAACCAGGAGCAGGAGGCGTTGGAGCAGGTATATAACTATTTTCCGGAGTACAATGAGCAAAAGGAAGCCTGGTGCTCTGACAGCAGCGCCGATCAGGTGTTCCGCGTCCTGACGGAGGGAACGGACACTCTTCTGGAGTACGGAGAGGTGGAGGGAACCGAATCCTTCCGCAGACAGAAGCTTCGTAAAATGCCGCCCATCCAGGTCGGTGTCGGGGTGGAGAGCGACCTGATGAATCTTTCTATCACTACCGATGATATGTCCCTGGACGAACTGGCGGCTCTTCTGGACGGCTATCGGAAAAAGAAGAAATACTACCGCCTGAAAAGCGGGGAATTTATCCGGCTGGAGGAATCCGGGTCGCTGGATGTTCTTCAGGCCATGATGGACAGCATGGGGGTTTCGGTAAAGGAATTTACCAAAGGAAAGATGCACCTTCCGCTGTACCGGGCGCTCTATCTGGACAAGATGCTGGAGGAGCATGACGAGCTGGCCTCCGACCGCGACCATGCGTTCCGGGAGCTGGTGAAAAATTTCAAGACCATCAAGGATTCGGATTTCTCTGTTCCGGCATCTCTTAAAAAAATCATGAGAAACTATCAGGTCTACGGCTACAAGTGGATGCGCACACTGGCCGGGGTCGGTTTTTCGGGCATTCTGGCGGACGATATGGGACTGGGAAAAACCCTGCAGATGATCTCCGTCCTGCTGGCAGACAAGCTGGAGCATGCAGTGCCGCACACCTCGCTGATTGTCTGTCCGGCCTCCCTGGTGTACAACTGGCAGGAGGAGCTGCAGCGGTTTGCGCCGGAGCTGAAAACGGTTCCCGTGACGGGAACAGCCGTGGTGCGCAAGGACATCATCGAAGGCTGGCAGAGCTGGGAT
>CACVSR010000149.1 GCA_902756775.1 uncultured Lachnospiraceae bacterium
CTTTGGACAGTGCACTGCATTTTGCCACATCCGTGCCGGTTTCCGGTTTCAGGAATTCTTCATCAATCTCTTTATTTCTGTTCTCCAGCTCTGCGATTTTCTGCTCTGTCTTTTTCAGACTGTTTTCCAGTTTTCTTTTCCGGGCAGCTTCTTCTTTTTGCGCCTGCCAGTCAGCACTTCCTCCTGCCGGAGCAGAAGCGCGCTCATCGGAAGAGTTGTCGGATGCCGCATAACTGTTCCCGCCGAATGCAGTTTTTCGGCCTGAGAATGCCGCAGTCTCTGCGTCAGACGCAGACGGATTCAGTTCTTCTTTTTTCTCCAGATAATAATCATAGTTGCCGATATAATTAACGAACTGCTGACCGGTCAGTTCCAGAATCCGTGTAGCCGTCTGGTTGATAAAATAACGGTCATGGCTGACAAACAGAACCGTCCCTGTATAGTTGACAAGAGCATCCTCCAGGATCTCTCTGGAATCTATATCCAGATGGTTGGTCGGCTCGTCCAGAATCAGAAAGTTGGCGTTGGATAACATAAGCTTTGCGAGGGAAACTCTGCCTCTTTCGCCACCGCTTAAGTCACCGATTTTCTTAAAGACATCGTCACCGGTAAAAAGGAAGGCTGCCAGAAGACTGCGGATCTCGGTATTGGTCATTTTCGGCCGGGCATCGGAAATTTCACCGAATACTGTGTTTTCATCATTCAGAAGCTGTTGTTCCTGATCGTAATATCCGATTTTTACTTTCGCGCCCAGCGTAACCGTTCCCTGATCCGCCGGAATCAGATGGTTGATGATTTTAAGCAGGGTCGTTTTTCCGGTTCCGTTCCGCCCGATGACAGCGACCCTCTCTCCACGTTTGATTTCGATATCCTGACCGCTAAAAAGCGGCTGTCCCGGAAAGGATTTAGACAGGTTCCGGATAGTCAGCACATCCTTTCCGCTTTCTGTCTGAGGGGTAAACCGGAGATGCATGTCATTATTCAGTTTCCTGGGCTTCTCCAGCCGGACTGTTTTTTCCAGAACTTTTTCTCTGCTTTCTGCCCGGCGGATCGATTTTTCCCTGTTAAACTGCTTCAGCCGTGCAATGACATCCTCCTGGTGGCGGATTTCCGCCTGCTGTTTTTCCCACGCGTGATACATGGCGCGGCGCAGCTCTGCCTTTTTCCGGCTGAATTCCATATAATCTCCTGGATAATCCAGCAGTTTTCCGTTTTCGATCTCCATCACTCTGGTGACAAAACGGTTCAGAAAATAGCGGTCGTGAGAAACGACCAGCACAGCACCGCTGTAATTGGTCAGAAAGTTTTCCAGCCAGGATACGGAGTCCATATCCAGATGGTTGGTCGGCTCGTCCAGAATCAGAAGATCCGGGCGGGTAAGCAGGAGACGTCCCAGGACTATGCGTGTCTTTTGTCCGCCGGAAAGAGAACTCAGCTTTCGGTCATAATCCTCTTCATGAAATCCAAGGCCGTTCAGGACGCCGTGGATTTCGCTCTCGCAGGCATAGCCGTTGTTCAGCTCAAAGGTATGCGTGAGGGCGGTATATTCGTCCATTTTTTCGGCCTGTTCTTCGCCGGAGGTGTTCTTCATTTCGTATTCCAGCTGACGCAGCCGTGCTTCCATATCAAAAATCGGCTGCCTTGCTTTGCGGACAGCCTCATAAATGGTCTCGTCGCCTTCCGCATCCTGGTACTGTGCCAGATAGCCGACGGAGACATCGTGGCCGATGGTAACGGTTCCGCTATCCGGGACAACTTCTCCGGTAATAATTTTCAGCAACGTGGATTTTCCGGCTCCGTTTACTCCGATCAGTGCGGCCTTGTCACGGCTCTCCAGATGAAAAGAGAGATCCTGAAACAGGGTGACAGAGGGAAACGAAAGGGATATATTGCTGCAAGATAAAATCATTCGGGATTCCTTCTTTCTGTTCGCTGAAATACGCTGTCCTCTGGACGCGCATGCTTCAGTTTAACGAATCTGCGGGAAAACTGCAAGGGCGGCGGAAAACATGTATTTGATAGAAATTATTTTGACAATTTCTTGACAATTTTTTATAATGAATTCAGATTTGTCTGATTATTAACTCTCTATGCGGAGAGTATTTAAAAGGAGGCCAGTTACCTTGAGTCAGAGAAAAATTTCCAGGGCGGTCATCAAACGTCTGCCGCGATATTACCGGTATCTGGGAGACCTGCTGGACATGGGGGTGGAGAGAATTTCTTCCGGAGAACTGAGCCAGCAGATGCGGGTGACTGCATCGCAGATCCGGCAGGATCTCAATAATTTCGGCGGCTTCGGACAGCAGGGCTACGGCTACAATGTACGCTATCTCAGGGAGGAAATCGCTAAGATCCTCGGCCTGAATACGGAACATAAAATGATTATTATTGGCGCCGGCCACCTGGGTACCGCGCTGGCAAATTATAATTTTGAAAAAAACGGGTTTAAAACCATCAGTCTGTTTGATGTTAATCCGGAACTGATTGGCGGGAAGGTGCGGGATATTCCGATTCGCAGCATTGATGAGCTGCCGGAATTTTTGCGGGAAAACCCGGTGGATATCGCGACTCTCTGCCTTCCGAAGGCAAAGGCAAAGGATATTGCCCAGCTTCTGATTGACAACGGGATCAAGGCGATCTGGAACTTTGCACACACAGATTTGAACCTGATTCTTCCTAAGGATGTGGTGGTAGAGAATGTCCATCTTTCCGAGAGCCTGATGCGGCTTTCCTACACGCTGAAAAGCAGACAGCAGGGAGAAGAGGAATGAGAGTATTTTTAGATGCGGCCGCCTGTAAGCAGGCAGATAGAGAAGCAATGCAGAGAGGAATCCCTTCTCCGGTTCTGATGGAGAGGGCGGCTTACTCTGTTGTGGAGGAGATACGGAAAAGGGATTATGATCTTTCCTGTCCGGTTGTTCTCTGCGGAACAGGAAACAACGGAGGAGACGGGGCCGCAGCAGCCAGAATTTTAAGCGAGATGGGATACCGTCCCAAAGTGCTTTTGTTCGGGGATCCGGAAAAATACAGTGATCAGCTGCAGCTGCAGTTGCATATTCTGTCCTCCTGTCCGGCAGAAATCATCCGCTGCCGCAAAGAAGAGGATCTGAAAGTCTGCGATTCGGCGACGGTCTTGATTGACGCTTTGTTCGGAATCGG
>CACVSR010000150.1 GCA_902756775.1 uncultured Lachnospiraceae bacterium
TTCGTCATTCTGATAAAGGAATGTCTTGTAATAAGCGTCATCTCCTCTCGCCACGCGAGCCCCCGGAGGGCGAAATACCTTTGCATGGCCGCAGGCTGTGCAAAGGGAGTATTTCGCTCTCAGTCGCCGAGGGCTCTTTGAATTTGCTGTCTTATGAAAAATCATGTTCCTGCGGTCAGTTTTAAACAATTTGAGTCCTTCTCTCCTTATCCGGTCGTAAACGTAAACGGTAAACGAGGCAGAAAAAACTTTTTTCTTTCTCGTTTACGTTTACTCGTTTACATTCCTAACCGAGATTTAATGGAACGGAACATCCTCGTCTTTGCTGACCGGGTAAAATCCGCCATTGTCATCACCTTTCTTCCGGTGCCATGCCCTCTGGGCACCATACTCTTTGAATTTATGAGTCACCGCCTTTGAATCCCATCCAGGCATGCCCTGATTCATGACGTTATTGATCGGCTGAAGTACACTCCGCTTCTGTGGGTCATAGGTCAGTTTGAAGGCTTCTTCGTAGATCTGGATGGCGCAGACATACTCCCCATTAAACGTGTCCAGGTAATTCTGAATCACACCGAAAGTAGAATCATCCGGCATATAATCCGCCTGCATTTTCCGGACATCGTTGTCCAGTTCTTTCGGAAATGTAAGGCAGTAATCTCCGGATCTGTAAATCTCCATCGCTTCGGCCCAGCAGTGAATGATATAATCCCGGCATTCTTTTTCGTCATCAAGCGGATGGCGTTCCGCTTTCTCCGCGCAGATCGGAATCGGTGCAAATCTCCGGTTGCCGGTCGTGTCGTAGGGAAGGAAATTCACATTGTTGGACGAGCCGAGGAAGATGCACTGCCGCGGCCGATCCTCCGGATGCGTTTCATAGGGAATCTTGTAGGTTTCTTTCGTGCGGCTTAAGAAAGACTTGATCAGTTCGATACTCTTTGCACTGTTCGTCGCGAGCATTTCTGCCATCTCAATAAACCAGTGCCCCTGTATTTTCCGGTAGACATTTTCGTCATCCAGTCTCCGAAGATCATCCGTGAACCATTCGTCCCTGATTGCGAGGAATCGGAGCAGCGTGGATTTTCCTGCGCCTTGACCGCCGACCAGACAAAGCATGATTTCAAATTTGCAGCCCGGATGAAATACCCGGTTGATGGCACCCAGCATCATCAGCTTCGTCATTTCGTAAACATAGGGACTTTCCTCCGCGCCCAGATATCTGGGAAGGAGATACCGGATCCTTTCACGGCCATCCCACTTGAGGCTGTTCAGATAATCCCGGATCGGATGGAAACTGTTTTCGCTGCTCACGATATCGATGGCAGCCCGGATCTGCTTCTCCCTTGTCAGGCCATAGGTCTTTTCCAGATAGAGCCGGATCTGGTTCACGTCTGTGTCAGTGATGGCACTGCCGCGGCGTTTCCAGCCGACGTCCCCAATAATTTCTGTTTTATCGGTCAGTTCATTTCTCCGGATCCTGCCGGCAAGAAGCGGATCTTTCAAAAGGACCGTGACGGCATTCTGAATGGACTGACGGACAAGCCCTTTGTCCGTGACTCCCAGTTCTGCAGCGACATCCTCCGCAGTCAGTTTCTCTGTCCTGAAAAGTTCTTCATCAAGCAGTTCTTCTATTTCCATATTGTTCTCCGGGCTCTTTGTTTCGCTTGTCAATGCGCCTCACCTCCTCCCGCATGTCGATAAAAAACGCGATCTGGTCTTCCTCTCTTTCCAGGCAGAGAACATCCAGATAGTAGCTGACCCTGTCGAAGTTCTGGAGTGCTTCCACGAACAGAGGATTCCACTCTGCATACGGATCTGTCGGTGCATACCTTTCTTTCCAAAGTTCCATGTTCCCGGTATATTCCTTCAGCACATCGATCGCCCAGTCTCTCCAGCGGCGGAATTTTTCCTGGATTCTGGTCTTTTCCTGACGCTTTCCGGCAGGACACCTCCTTACTCCAGGCCTGGCTTTTCTGCTGGATACTGATGATGTCTGAGGAACCATAATGCCGAAATCATGACAGAGTTTGAGTGCGGATTCATATAAGGTGAGCCCTGTGAGACGGGAAACATAGTCGATGACATCTCCGTCAGCCCCGCAGCCGAAGCAATGGAATCTTTCGTCCAGTTTCAGGCTGGGATGACGATCCTGGTGAAAAGGACAGCATGCCATCCCGTTCCTTCCAACCTTCAGACCATAATATTCAGCTGCTTCTCTTGCAGAGACTTTGCTCCGGATCTCACGGAAAATATTGAATTCCGTACTTCCTTCTGGTAGTATGTCGTTGACGTTTTTATCAATGAATGATCGCTTTCCGGCCGCGCCAACAGCCGGATTTAAAGCGGTCATTTTCTTTTCTTCTTCCAATCGCTTTCCTCCTTCATCTCCTCCATGACGGATGTAATCAGGGCAATGCGTTCCAGCAGATCTTCATAAATTCCGCTTCCTGCATCGATCCTTTCGAGTTCTTCAAGGATCTCCTGCATTTCCGTCTGCAGTCCCAGAAAGACTTTGGGATTGCCCTGTACGACTACCGTCCGGTCCGTGAGTTTTCTTGTGATATAGTCCTGCTTGGTAAGCCCGGATACCCGGACGCAGGAATTGATCATTTCCCCTTCCTCCGGAGACACCCGGAACGCCACGGTTACACTTCTCCATCTGTGCTGCCGGTCGAGATTTTTTGCTGACATCTTTTATTCCTCCTCGCTGTCTGATTGATTCGCACTTCTGTTTTCGCTTTTGCTGCTTCCTGATCTTTCCGCTCCTGTCCCGCCATAATTTCCGCGCTGACTTTCAAGAAAATCGGCCATCGCATCCTGCTTGTTCGGAAACAGATGAGCATAGCGGTAAGTGATCTTGTCCCCGCTGTGTCCGACACGCTTTCCAATCTCAAAAGCTGAAAATCCCTGATTGATCAGAAGCGATACATGGGAATGCCGCAGGTCGTGGATACGGATACGCTGTACGCCGGCCTTTTTGCTCCCTGACTCCATCGCCCTGCACATCCGGCTCTTCGAAAGCGGGAACAATCTGTCGTTGGGTCCGATATCGTAGAACTGTTTCAGACAGTCTTTCATTTCTTCGCAGAGGAAGTCGGGGATCCTGATCGTTCGATTGCCGGC
>CACVSR010000151.1 GCA_902756775.1 uncultured Lachnospiraceae bacterium
CAGAAGTTTTCTGAGGGGCGGACAAGCGGCGAAGCCGCTCTGACCGCTCACAACGAGGAACGCAAAGCGTTCTGAGTCTGGGGTGCTGAATAGATACCTCCATTTTACGAAATCCTTCAGCTGTTGCCACAAACAGTGTCGGAAGCATCTCACCTCTCTGCACCGTTCTGCAGAATGATTATACCTTATGTTTTCATCCCAGAGAAACCTGATTATCAGGAACTCTGCCTTTTTTTTGCTGATTTCTGCAGATGTAGCAGAAAAATTGATAAAATATCTGATTTTTTCTGGCTTTGGATTCATGTGCAGATACCATTAAGAAAGAAGTGTTGCGAACATTACTAAAGAAAAGCAGGGAGGGTGGATTCATTTTGGGTGTTATGGAAATACGCAGATTTGGCTATGCAAGGGTACCAAGTAAAGATCAGAACCTGGCAAGACAGATTTCGGCATTAAAAGAGGCTGGAATAGATAAAAGGAATATTTTCACCGACAGGCAGTCAGGAAAGGATTTTGACAAGGTAGCAGACGCCGTCAGGCAGAAAAAAATCAGCCTGAGAAAGGGAGCCGGAATGCTTGGCATCAGCTACACAACGCTGAGAAACTGGATGAAAAGCCAGGAAAATAAGGATATTTAGAAGAATGTGTTTGAAAACGTAGGAAATTGTAGGACGTCATAGACTCTATGGAACAGGAGATAGTCATACAGGGTAACAGAGATCTGTTGTGTTTGATTTATGATTCCATGCGGGAAAAACCGATGGATTTTTCCGGATAAGCTTCGTCCATTCTCCTTTAATTTCCATAGTAACAGCATACCATAAAAGAAACCCACCACAGATCAGGAGGAAAACCACCGCCGGTCGTGGTGGGATCTTTTTTAGAAGATTTCTTGACAGGAGGAAGTATACTGGACATATCAGATTTGCCGGGATATGTGAAGCTGTCTTGGAAGGGTATCTGGAACACGTAGTCGGAAGCTATGACGGGATTTAGATGAAAAAAGTAGATTTCGAAAATGGGAATATTACGCAGAATATTTTGAAAACGGCTTTCCCGATGCTTATCGCGCAGATTCTGAATCTATTGTACAGCATTGTGGATCGGATTTATATTGGAAGAATTCCGCATGCGGGCACACAGGCACTGGGAGCAGTGGGACTGTGCTTTCCGATTATCATCATTATCACCGGTTTCACCAATATGTTCGGACTTGGAGGCGCCCCTCTTTTTTCCATGGAGCTGGGAAAACGAGACAGGAAAGAGGCCGCCGAAATCCAGAACACGGCATTCCGGCTGCTTTTCCTGTCGGCACTGATTTTAACGATTGTGGGAGAACTCTTTGGAAGGGAGTTTCTGCTTCTGTTTGGAGCCGATGACGGCGAGATCCCGGTCTCGTTGTCCTATCTGCGGATTTATCTTCTGGGAACCGTTTTTCTGATGATTTCAACAGGGATGAATTCCTATATCAATGCCCAGGGATATGCCACCATCGGTATGTGCTCTGTTATGATTGGGGCGGTGGCAAATCTTGTTTTGGATCCGGTCTTTATCTTTCAGGCAGGCATGGGAGTGAAGGGAGCCGCGATAGCAACCGTGCTGTCCCAGATTCTCTCATTTTTGTATGTTATGAGCTTCCTTCGGGGAAAGAAAAACGAATTCCCGGTATCTTTTGGATTACGACTCCCGCATGCGGGAGAGATCGTCAGTCTCGGAACCGCGCCTTTTATCATGCAGTTTACAAACTCTCTGGTGCAGATTGCATGTAATCAGGTCCTCATGCAGTTCGGCGGGGCGATGTATGTTTCCGTAATGACGATTGTTTCTTCGGTCAGATCTATTCTTGACACACCGGTATTCGCGGTGACCGAGGGAACTTCTCCGGCTATCAGTTACAATTACGGGGCGAAAAGACCGGACAATGTCAAAAAGTCGGTTCGTGTCATGATGTCCCTGGCTGTGCCGTACACCTTTCTGGTCTGGTTTCTGATTCTGATTCGGCCAGTCTGGTTTATCCGGATTTTCAGTACTGATCCGACCATTATGAAGGATGCTTCCCGTGCTCTGCATCTGTATTTTTTTGCGTTTATTTTTCAATCTCTTCAGTACAGCGGACAAACGGTCTTTAAGGCGCTGAACAAGAAGAAAAGAGCTATCTTCTTCAGCCTTTTCCGAAAAGTCATCCTGGTCGTTCCGCTGACCTATATTCTTCCGCATATTTCCAGACTTGGGACAGACGGGGTTTTTATCGCGGAGCCGGTTTCCAATGTGGTCGGAGGAACAGCCTGCTTTCTTGCCATGCTGCTGACTATCTGGCCGGAGCTGAACAGGATGAAAAAAGATAAAGAATATTTGGAAAAGGATGGATAGTCATATGGATAATGAAAAAGTATTTGCCATGAAATTTTGTAAAGTATATCCATTGCTTGTAGCAAAAGCAGAGAGAAAGGGCAGGACAAAAGACGAGGTGGACGAGATCATCTGCTGGCTTACCGGATACGGAAAAGAACAGTTACAGGAGCAGCTGAAGAAAGAGGCTGACTACCGGACATTCTTTGACGAAGCTCCGCGAATGAATCCGAATTGTCATCTGATTACAGGAAGTGTGTGCGGAGTAAAAGTACAGGAAATCAAAGATCCGCTGATGCAAAAAATCCGTTATCTGGATAAACTGGTTGATGAACTGGCTAAAGGCAAAGCAATGGAAAGAATTATGAGGTAGATGAAAAACTTCTGCGGTTCAAACTTCTCTTTTTCCGGTCTGCGATGGCAAACAGAACCAGTGCGCCCAGCGACAGGAGACTGATTGCTGCTCCGGCGGAAAGCCCCGGTGTCGTGTAATGAAATTTGATGCTGTGCTCACCTGCCGGAACGCGGATCAACATCATTCCTCCGGAATTGATGATTGCTGTCTCCTTTCCATCTATAAAGGCTTTCCATCCGCTGTCATTCGGGACGGAAAAATAGACAAGCTCATTATCGGGGTAATCGCTCTCACAGACAAATCCGTCAGAGGTTCTCTGGAAATTTTTTACCGCGCGTCCGGTATCGTAAGCCACGCGTTCTGCCGCGACCTCCTGCAGTTCATCGTCGGTCAGAGCAATTTTCTCGCCC
>CACVSR010000152.1 GCA_902756775.1 uncultured Lachnospiraceae bacterium
GACAGGGAAGCGCTTCTCCAGGGACTGGCGGACGGAACCTTTGAGGTGATCAGCACCGATCATGCGCCCCACGCGGCAGAGGAAAAACAGCAGCCCATGGATCAGGCGCCCTTCGGTATTGTCGGACTGGAGACCTGTGTGCCGCTGACAGTCACCTATCTGGTGAAAACGGGTATTCTGACGCCTCTGCAGATGGCGGAGAAGCTGTGCGGAAACCCGGCCCGTCTGCTGCATCTGGAGGACAGAGGGTCTCTGGAGGCGGGGAAGGCAGCCGACGTGACCATAATCAATCCGGATGAGGAATATTGTATTGATGCGGAAAAATTTTATTCGCGCGGACGGAATACTCCCTTTGACGGAATGCGGGTTTCAGGCAGGGTGGCTGCCACCATCTGCGGAGGAAAAATAGTCTGCCGGGATGGAAGGCTGTGTGACTGAGACCTTCAGAGCGATGCGCAGCCGGCGCGGGAATGCAGATATGTGCGCGCGGCAGAGAGCTGTGGAGCAACGAGAGAGAACTGTACAGACAGAGATTAACATAAAGGAGACAGAATATGATAGACAGGCTGGTTACCCGGATCAAAAAGCTTCAGGCGCCGGTGGTTGTGGGACTGGATCCCATGCTTTCCTATGTGCCGGAACAGGTACAGAAAAAGGCATTTCAGGAATACGGAGAGACACTGGAAGGCGCCGCGGAGGCCGTCTGGCAGTTTAACAAGGCGATTGTAGACGCCACCTGTGACCTGATTCCCGCGGTAAAGCCGCAGACAGCCATGTATGAGCAGTTTGGGGTTCCGGGAATGGCGGCCTTTGAAAAAACCGTCTCCTACTGCCAGTCTAAGGGACTGCTGGTCATCGGGGATATCAAAAGGGGCGACATCGGGTCTACTTCCGCGGCTTACGCCGCCGGCCATCTGGGGAGTGTCCGGGTGGGAAGCAGAGAGCTGGAAGGGTTTCATGAGGATTTCGCGACAGTTAACCCTTATCTGGGAAGCGACGGAATCGAACCGTTCCTGAAGGTCTGCAGAGAGCACAAAAAGGGAATTTTTGTCCTGGTCAAGACATCGAATCCCTCCAGCGGGGAATTCCAGGACCGCCTGGTGGACGGACGTCCGCTCTATGAGCTGGTAGGAGAAAAGGTCGCTTCCTGGGGCGAGAGCTTCTGCGGGGAGGAGTACAGCTATGTGGGCGCCGTTGTGGGGGCAACCTATCCGGAAATGGGGAGAGTTCTCCGGCAGATTATGCCAAAGGCTTACATTCTTGTGCCGGGTTACGGCGCGCAGGGAGGCACGGCGGAAGATCTGAAGCCGTTTTTTAATCAGGACGGGCTTGGCGCGGTTGTTAATTCCTCCAGAGGAATCATCTGTGCCTGGAAAAATGAAAAATATCAGAAATTCGGTCCGGAAAACTATGCGGATGCGAGCCGGCAGGCAGCTCTCGACATGATCGGGGACATCCGCAGCATCCTGTGAGACCTTGTGCCCCGCTGGGGGAGACGGTATTTCAGAGGTTTACGCTCTGCCCGGATAGGGGAGAACACCGGCGGTACGCCGAAGGACTGTGCGGAGAATGGAAAAATACCTGTCGTGCGGCGGATGCCTGTCGCGCAAAAGACGATTGCGGCCGGTGGGGGCAGCATCCGGGAAATCGGGCGGAACGGACGGACAGAAAAGAGGAGAGACTGCGGAGATGAAGAAAAAAATAACGGCTCCTGTCATAGAAAATAAAAAAATAGCGGAAGACATTTATGATATGACACTGGATGCCCCGGAAATTGCGGAGCAGGCCGCGGCAGGGCAGTTTGTCAGCCTGTTCTGCGGGGACAGGAGCCGTCTGCTGCCGAGGCCAATCAGTCTGTGCGGAATTGACGCGGAAAAAGGAACCATCCGTCTGGTCTACCGTGTTACGGGGAAACAGACCGGGACGGCACAGATTGCAGAGCGGAAGGCCGGCGATTCTATCGAAGTCATGGGACCGCTGGGCAACGGCTTTCCGCTGGGACTGGCGGAAGGGAAAAAAGTATTTCTGATCGGAGGAGGAATCGGTATTCCGCCTATGCTGGAGACCGCGCGTGCGCTGTCGGACAAAGCGCAGGTGGAAAGTGTCCTCGGATGGAGAAATGCGGAAACCTTCCTCAGGGCGGAATTCGAGCCGTACGGGACGGTCACCGCTGCCACAGAGGACGGAAGCGTGGGAACAAGAGGGAATGTGCTGGATGCCATCCGGGAAAACGGTCTTACCGCGGATCTTATTTTTGCCTGCGGGCCGCGGCCGATGCTGCGGGCACTGAAGGCGTACGCGGAAGAAAACGGGATCCCCTGCTACCTGTCCATGGAGGAGAGGATGGCCTGCGGAATCGGAGCCTGTCTCGCCTGTGTCTGTGAAACAGAAACGGTAGACAGTCACTCTCATGTAAAAAATAAACGGGTCTGCAAGGACGGACCGGTGTTTGAGGCCGGCGAGGTGAAACTATGAATACGGAAAAGGATCTTACGGTAACAATCGCCGGGGTGGAGCTGAAGAATCCGGTTATGACTGCATCCGGAACCTTCGGAAGCGGGGTGGAGTACAGCGACTTTGTCGATCTGAACCGGCTGGGAGCAGTGGTTACCAAAGGTGTCTCCGATGTGCCCTGGGAGGGCAATCCGGTTCCGAGGGTTGCAGAGGTATACGGAGGGATGCTGAATGCCATCGGGCTGCAGAATCCCGGAGTAGAGGTGTTCTGTCAGAGGGATATTCCCTATCTGAAGCAGTTTGACACAAAAATTGTCGTCAATGTCTGCGGACATACGGAACAGGAATATGTGCGGGTGGTGGACCGTCTTGCAGATGAGCCGGTGGATCTTCTGGAAATCAATATAAGGATTAAAATGATTGTCATTCCGGTCATCGTTGCACCTTGACACCTCACCAACCACAAGATCCCCATCTTCTTCAACAGCTTTAAAGGAGTGATACAGGAAAGGCGTAATATAAATGGAATTTCCCGGTTTGATGTCCACATACCCGCCGGCCGGAACCGTTACTGGAATTCCATCAATTCGTACATGCACATCACCCTTCAAATCCTTACCTTTCAGTTCAAAGTGA
>CACVSR010000153.1 GCA_902756775.1 uncultured Lachnospiraceae bacterium
GGTTCCGCCATATCCTTTTGCTGTTAAAGCAAAGATCCGGATGGCCTTTGTCCACACCACTGGCCGGAAGGAAATTACTGCAGACAAGGATTTTAGAAAGCGGGTATGGGAATTGAAATACATCGTGGGGATTTTAGTAGCTGTATTTGTCTTCAATGCATTTATCCTGTGGGTCATGTGCGCCGCAGGGAAAAAAGAAGACATCTGGATGGAAGAAAAAATGAGGGAGATGGAAAAGAAGGATGGAGAAAAATCAGAATAAACCTTCCGTAAGATATGCGGAGGACAAGCCGAAAGACTGCCACTACTGTTACTGGTGGGGCAGCCTGAGCGGCGGATGTGAGCTGGGAGAGAAGAACTGCTATTACATTCTTCCTCCAGAGAAGCAGAAAAAGAAGAGCAGGTGTGACGGATGTTCGTATGGACGTGTGAATCCCTGCATTGGTTACTGCATGAAAGAAATCATGCACGGCAATAAGGAGGCCGGTAAATGAGCAGGGAGGAAGAGCTCCTTGCCGTTTACCGGTTTTTAATGTGCCAGACGCCTGGCGGCAGGGAGCTGAAGGATGATGCGTTCTGCTATGGATGCCGGAATCACAGGCCTGACTGGAAGTACAGGTACTGCGTTCAGACAGAATGCCCGCACATGAAGGGCATGACAACGTTCAGGGATAAATACGTGGAGTGAGGAGGGCGGAAGAATGATATCACAGCACAAAGCGATAATAGCAGCAGGCGGTGAAAGGGGGTGATGCATATTGGCTGTATTCCGCGTTGAGAAAAACAGAAACTATACGGTCATGTCGAATATACACCTGAGGGATCAGAACTTATCGCTGAAGGCGAAAGGACTCCTGTCATTGCTGCTGAGCCTTCCGGATGACTGGCATTACAGCATCCGGGGCCTGGCGAAGATATCAAAGGAAAGTCCGGACGGCATCAGCTCCGGGCTAAAAGAGCTGGAAGCGGCAGGATATCTGACCAGAAGGCAGCTTCGCGGCGAGCGGGGGCGCATGGGCGAGACCGAATACACCATTTACGAGGAACCGAGAGCTCCGTGTCAGGATTCACCGTGTACGGAAAATCCGGTCACGGTAAAACCGGATACGGCTTCTCCGTGTACGGAAAGTCCTGTACAAATAAATACTGAGAAAACAAATACAGACAGATCAAATACGAATAAGAATAAGTATCCATTCCATTCTTATCAGGAAGCGGCGCAAGAAACCGCCGATGAGATGGGAAAGGAAAGAGAGGCGTACAGAGATCTGATCAGGGAGAATATCTCCTACGACGCTCTGATCACGGATGGACTCCGCAAGGAGGACATTGACGAGATCGTGGAGATTCTGGTCGATACCGTATGTTCAACGAAGCCCTTCCTTGTGGTGGGCGGTGACAAGAAGCCGGCGCAGGTGGTGAAATCACAGCTTTTAAAGCTGGACTGCGAACATATCCGCTTTGTCCTGGCCTGTATGAAGGAGAATACGACAAAGATCCGGAACATCCGGCAGTACCTTCTGACCACGCTCTACAATGCACCGGTGACCATCAGCAATTACTACGGGGCTCTCGTCAATCATGATCTGTATGGTGGCAATTAACCAAAGCAGGGAAAACGGCATCAGCTGTGCTCCCTGCTTTCTTTGGCTTAGGGAAGGAGGAATGCGATGCAGGACGAGGTCAATGAAAAAACGGTTGTCCTGGTCATCAATACCGGAAAGAAAGGTCTTCATCTGACGGCGTCCATGCTGAGAGCTGCCATACGGAAGTATCTGCAGCACCTGGAAAAACAGAAGCAGATCGCAGAGAAAAATGCGGAGCGTCTGCCGGAAGGACGGCAGACCATGAAGGATCTGATGCGGCATAACGCCAGGCTCACCAATATCGAGGTGACGGACCGCAACATCAGGGATTTTGAGAAGACGGCCAGAAAGTACAACATCGATTTTGCGCTGAAGAAGGATAAGGCGGCAGAGAAACCCAGGTATCTGGTCTTCTTTAAGGCCAGGGACGTGGATGTCATGACGGCTGCTTTTAAGGAATATTCCGCAAGGACTGTCCTGAAGCAGAAAAAACCTTCGGTGATGAAGAAATTGTATCTGTACCGGCAGAAGGTCAATCAGAGACAGAAAGAAAAGACCAGGGAACGGGATCGGGGGCAGGAACGATGAGGAAAGATGGAAAGAAACACCTGATTATGTGCCTGCATTACGTCTTTGTCGGGTACCTGGCCGATAAGATCGGCTGGCTCTTCCGGATAGCGGAAGGTGACAGAACAGGGGAAAAGATGGTTTACGTCTTCCTGCATTTTGGTGAGGCATTTGCCGGAAAGCTTCCGAGCTTTCATCCGCTGGATGTTCTGGCAGGCATCGCCGGGGCACTGATCGTGCGGGGAATTGTCTGTTACCGCAGCAGAAATGCGAAGAAGTACCGGCAGGGCATGGAATACGGTTCTGCCAGATGGGGAAATGCGACGGATATTAAGCCGTTTATGGATCCGGATCCGGAAAACAACATCATCCTGACCCAGACGGAGAGCCTGACCATGCGCAGCAGGCCGAAGATCCCCAAGTATGCCAGAAACAAAAATATCGTGGTGATCGGCGGTTCCGGCTCCGGCAAGACCAGATTCTTTGTGAAACCAAACCTCATGCAGTGCTGCAGCAGGGATTACCCGGTCAGCTTTGTCGTGACGGATCCCAAAGGGACACTTCTGGTCGAGACTGGACGAATGCTGGAGCATGCCGGCTACGAGATCCGGTCGCTGAATACCATTAATTTCAAGAAATCCAGTCACTATAACCCGTTCATGTACATCCGCTCCGAGAAGGACATCTTAAAGCTGGTGAACACCATCATCGCCAACACCAAAGGCGAAGGAGATAAATCAGGCGAGGACTTCTGGGTGAAGGCGGAGAAACTCTATTACCAGGCTCTGATCGGCTATATCTGGTATGAGGCACCGGACGAGGAAAAGAATTTCTCCACACTTCTGGAGATGATCAATGCTTCCGAGGCCAGAGAGGACGATGAAACCTTTAAAA
>CACVSR010000154.1 GCA_902756775.1 uncultured Lachnospiraceae bacterium
CCCCTTCAGCCCCAGAAGGCTGGTCGGAAATGAGTTATAGATGATATTGGTGCAGGTCCCGCAGTCACATTGAACCGGAAACAGAATATTCTTTCTATCCTTCAGGATCAGGTGATCCCTCCTGTGGCTGCAGAAGTCCATGGTTTTCTGCAGGCACTGCTGCGAAAACATCAGAGGAATTCTGCCGTAGACCACAAGTTCCGAGCGGCTGTTGTCCCTGCGAAGCATTTCTTTGCTATTCAGTTCCAAAGAAACGGTATTGTTCGGAAATCCGGACAGGGCAAACCATTTCTCCGCCCCTGTATTCATGGTCCCCACCATGCTGTCCAGAATCGTTCCGGCCGCGGTGTCCAGGTTTCTGCCTCGGAATATTTCCGCCGTCAGCCCGGCTTCCTCCAGGTTCCTCACCAGAAAGACCGGAGTCTGCCCCTTCAGAATGTCCAGATAAGCATCTGCCGCCTGACGTACTGCCTTTACCTGGTCTCTTCTGAGAATATAGGGAAGGGCAAGCCCCTGAAGAATGTCATGTTCCCGCATGCGCTGCAGGAGTTCCCCGATTCTGTCCGGTTCCAGAAACAGGCGGGCAGGCAGATAGATACCCTCCAGCTTTTCTTTCCCCGCAAGACCCTCCGCCTGTTCCCTGGCTTCTACCACCGCCCAAACCGGCAGACGCCCGTTTTTATTCTTTTGATCCGCGGCAGAGGGATTTCCCGAAGCACCGGTTCCCTCAGCCTCTTCCCCTCCGCAGCGGCCTTCATATAGACCAGAGGGGCTCCTGGCTGCACCAGATCCTTCTCCGATTCTGCGGGAGCTTTCCGCTCCAGGCTTGTTTATCTCCGGGCTGCGCCGCCAGACCTCCCGGCAGGCCTCCTCCAGCAGAGAAAACCCTTCCCTGCGTATTTCATTCAGCAGCTGAACCGGAACAAACAGGGAATCCTCCATGCGAATATCCAGAGAAGAAAAACAGAATGGGCTTCCTCCCGTCTTGTTCATCTGCTTCCTGACACGTTCTTCGGTCATCGGCTGATTCTGCGCTTTCTGCACACCCTCTTTATCCAGTGAAATTTCCAGACGGGAATCCAACCCGGAATTTTTCGCAGAAGGCAGACAAACCGCAAGTTCCAGATGTGCCCTGCCCTCCTGAAGAACGAGGCGTCCCTCCACAGGAGCCTGCAGTTTCTTCTGCCGCTCCGGGGCGGCAAGCTCCTTCCGGATCCGGTCTGTCAGCTCCTGTGCAGCCTTTTGCCGGACATGATCCAGCTTCTCATTTTTCAGGGCGATCATATCCCGCCCGTTTTTTTCAAAATAGTAACTTCTGCTGAAGCCGTCCCTGTTAAACAGATCCCAGAGGAACCGCAGGTCTTTTTCCTCCACCCGCCAGGAAACATCATCGGGATATTCGGCGTACCGGTCCAGATATTTCCGGTACACGGAGACAACTCCCGCCGTGTACTCCGGCTTTTTCATCCGTCCCTCAATCTTCAAAGAACAGATTCCTGCCCGAAGAAGCTCCGGAAGAATTTCCACCGTGCACATATCCTTCATATTAAGCGGGTAATATTCTCTCTGCGGGTTGATCCCGTAATTTCGGGCGCCGCGGCCGTCCCGTCTGCCTGCCTCCCGTTTCCCCGGCCTGTATCCGGCTCCGCCGTCCGGGCGGTATTCTATTTTTTCTCCGATGTGGAATTTTTCATCCGCGCGGCAGACCTCGAAAGGAAGTCTGCAGATTCCGGCGCATCTCCCGCGGTTTCCGCTTCTGCCTCCCAGCATACTGCTGAACAGGCACTGGCCGGAATAGGCGTAGCACATGGCGCCGTGAATAAAGGATTCGATTTCAAGTCCCGTTTTCTGACGGATCTCACGAATCTCGTCCAGCGAAAGCTCCCTGGCGGGAACAACCCGTGTAAATCCTTTTTTTTGTAAAAATTCCGCACCATGGAGCCCGGTGACTGTCATCTGCGTGCTCGCGTGAAGCGGAAGATCCGGAAACATGTTCTGAAACAGCCTGACAGCGCCGAAGTCCTGGATGATAACACCGTCCAGTCCCTCCCGCACATAGGGCAGCATCCAATGGTACAGCTCCTCCTCCAGTTCCTGGTCCTTCAGGAGCGTGTTGACCGTCAGATAGAGCCGTTTCCCCAGCCTGTGAGCAAGATCGATGGACTCCAGCAGCTGCTGTTCTCCGGGATTATCCGCATAGGCACGTGCGCCGAAGCGGTCTCCGCCGATATAGACCGCATCCGCCCCTGCCATGAAAGCCGCGCGCAGCGCCTCCACGGAACCTGCGGGCGCAAGAAGCTCGGCTCCGGCAAAACAACTGTGCTGATCCTTTTTTTCTGTCGGAATTTTATTTCTGCTCAACAGACTTACCACTCCTCAGACGGTCAATTTCTCTCTTCAGACGGGCAATCTCCACCTGTGCAGACACCAGGTCATGCTTCGCGTCATACGTGTCCTGATCCTTGTCTTCAATATCCTGCTCCATGACATCCACCTGGGATTTTGCCTTGAAGTAGTCGTCCGCGATGTTTAAGGAAAGCAGTGTCGCCTTTGTATCCGCGGTAAGCCGGTTGTAGCCCGGCATTGCGGACAGCTCTGCAATTTTTGTATTGATATAATAAGCCACACGCTGCATGTAATCCTCGGATTCGTAACCACTCAGCGTAATAATTTTTCCGTCAATTAACACTCTGACCTTTTTTTTCTCTGCCATTGCCTGGTCTCCTGATCTGATCTGTTCTGCTCTGAACTGTTTCCAACAGTGTAACTCCAAAAGAAACCGGTGGCAAGGCGAATTCCTCACTCCGGAACCGCGATGCCCAGATGATGAAAAGCACGCTCTGTGGCGACTCTCCCTCTTGGTGTCCGGTTCAGGAAACCGTTTTTAATCAGATATGGTTCATAGACATCTTCAATCGTGCCGGAATCCTCTCCAATCGCAGCGGCCAGGGTTTCCAGACCGACCGGTCCTCCG
>CACVSR010000155.1 GCA_902756775.1 uncultured Lachnospiraceae bacterium
ATCGTCAATATTCTTCTGGAGGATCTGAAGAGACGCTGCCGGGAGCAGCTGAATCTGAAGCTCTCTGTTACCGGATCGGCAAGGGAACTGCTGATTCTAAAGAGCTATGACAGCAAATATGGCGCCCGTCCGCTGAAACGAGCGATTCAAAAGCAAATCGAAGACCCGCTGGCGGAAGAAATTCTTCTGGGAAAGGTTCACAGAGACAGCGCGGTAACTGTCAGTGAAAAAGAAGGTAAGCTGGTATTCCGTGAGAGAAAGTAAACATTCCCGTACTGCAGGAGGTGCAGCACAGAGATGTTCTTGTGTACCACGGATTCTGGTGGGATTCCAAAATGTGAATTAAAGAGAGAAGGCAGAGATGCCTTCTTTTTTTTGTGCCTGAAATGGTCTGTAACATGTTTTGTTAAAAAGTCACAATAGCATAAAAATGACATGGATTATTTCGATATAATTGTTGGATATTTTTGCTTTTTGCGCAAAAAAAGAGAATACATAGGCCATATTCACTAAAATATCTGTGAATAATTTGTGATGTTTATCCGGTTTACCCAATGCAGACAGAGTGGTATGATCATTTTTGCAAAGTTAAACGTTTCGTTGTTCGGAAAACTGCAACGGAAGCAGTTTTAGGATGGAGGATGTAGCATGAACAGTATTGAACGTTTTTACGCGACCATAGAGAGAAAGCCGGTTGACCGTCCGGCCTGCTGGCTGGGAGATCCCACCCTGGATGCGGTTCCTGCTCTCTGTGATTATTACGGCGTAAAAGATATTAAGGAATTGAAGAGAGTCTGCGGGGATGATTTCTATGCAGTAGAAATCCCTTATCATTCGGAAACCTGTAATGCTATTTTCGCGGCATTTGACTGGTACATGAATGGGAGCAACGTGGATACAGAGCACAGGACACTGACTGCTGACGGCTGCTTCGCCCATTGTGAGGATCTGGATGACATTAAGGCCGTAAATTTCCCCTGGCCGGATCCGGAAAAGTACATTGACCCGGCACTCTGCAAAAAGCTGGTTGATGAGGCTCCGAAGGATAAGACAATTATGGGAATGCTCTGGGCCTGCCATTTTCAGGATGTATGTGCGGCTTTCGGAATGCAGACCTGCCTGATGAACATGGTAATGGATCCGGAAATGGTTCACTATGTGGATGATCATATCGTGGACTTTTATCTGAAGGCGATGAAGATTTTCCTGGAGGCGACAAAGGGAAAAGTACACGCCATGCTGATCGGCGATGATGTAGGAAGCCAGAGAGGACTGATGATCAGCCCCGCTCTTATTAAAGAATTTGTTATTCCGGGAGCGAAGAAGCTGATTGACCTGGCGCACAGCTATGGCGTAAAGATTATTTATCACTCCTGCGGCTCGATTGTAGATGCTATCCCGCTTCTGATTGAGGCTGGTGTAGATGCCATTCATCCGATTCAGGCTCTGGCTGCCGGAATGGATCCGCAGAACCTGAAGAATAAATTCGGGGGACAGGTTTCTTTCTGCGGAGGCGTGGATACACAGGAACTTCTTCCGAACGGAACTCCGGAGCAGGTAGAAGCGAAGGTAAAGGAACTTCGTACCATCTTCCCGACCGGGCTGATTATTTCTCCCAGCCACGAAGGGCTGCAGGCGGATGTTCCGCCCAGGAATGTAAAAGCACTGTTTGATGAGGCGACAAAAATCTATTGATTTTTTCAATCACAGAGAGTCTGTGAATCCGGTAAGAGGAAAGGCGGGAGAAAAGTCGTGGTAAAGAGATTCGGACAGGTAATCAAAATTAAACCGGAGGGAAAAGAACAGTACATGAAATATCATGCGAATCCGCTCCCCGGTGTAAATGAAATGATAAAGGAATGCCACCTGAAAAATTATTCCATTTTTATCCGTGGAGATTACATGTTCTCCTATTTCGAGTACGACGGCGAGGATTACGATGCAGACATGCAGAAGATGGCTGAAGATCCTGCCACACAGCATTGGTGGAGTCTTGTAAAACCGCTGATGCAGCCTCTGGATGACCGGAAAGAGGGTGAGTTCTGGTCGGATATGACAGAAATTTACCATCTGGATTAACCCGACGAAATACAGATATGGCGGGCTCTGCAAAGTCCGGGGTGAGCGGATCAGCCCGGACCCGCACATAAGAAGTGCGGTATTCATATGAATGTTTCCGCATAAGCGGGAATAAAAACATAAAAGGAGGAAAAACGAAATGAAGAAGAAAGTAGTTTGTTCACTTCTGGCAGCTGCAATGGCTGTTTCCATGACAGCCTGTGGTTCCGGAAGCGCTTCCACAGCTGCTTCCACATCCGGAAGCTCCGGAACGTCATCGACCTCCGCTGCGGCAGATTCTTCTGCAGAAGCGGCATCGACGTCATCAGGATCTACGGAAGCTGAGGCGGTAACATCCGGAAGCACAGCGGCAGAGGCTGTAGCGTCTGCAAGTACGGCAGCTACAGGTGAGAGTGCCGCGGTGAAGGCAACCGGTGACAAACCGACCATCGCCTTTGTACCGAAGGTAATGGGTCAGGCATGGTGGGATTATGTGCAGAAATCCGTAGAGAGCTGGTCGTCTGAAGCAGGTATCGACGTCATCTACAAAGGACCGACAGAGATTGATGCTGCAGCACAGGTGCAGATCATGACCGACCTTGTAAATCAGGGTGTCGATATTCTGTGCTTCTCCCCGAATGATCCGGATGCCTGCGAGGCAATCTGCAAACAGGCACGTGATAAGGGAATTATCGTTATCGCTACAGAAGCATCTGGCATGAAGAATGTTGACTATGATGTAGAAGCATTTGATGAGACCGGAATGGGCGCCTTCCTGATGGATGAGCTGGCTAAGCAGATGGGCGAAAAAGGCAAATATGTGACAATGGTTGGTTCTCTGACCATGGAGTC
>CACVSR010000156.1 GCA_902756775.1 uncultured Lachnospiraceae bacterium
GATGAATGACAGCCCCGTCACGATACATGATAATGAGCTGTACATCATTGAGACAGGATTTGCCGCGGGAAAGATGAAACCGCAGATTCCTGCTGTACGCAGCGGGAAGAAGGTTGCGGTTATCGGGAGTGGCCCGGCCGGCCTGGCGGTTGCGGATCGTCTGAATAAAAGAGGACACCTGGTAACTGTTTTTGAGCGGGATGACCGCATCGGCGGACTGCTTATGTACGGCATACCGAATATGAAGCTGGACAAAAGCGTTGTTTTCCGCCGCCAGAAGCTGATGGAGGCTGAAGGCGTCAGATTTGTGACAGGAGCCGATATCGGCGCGGAGACCGCGAAAAACCAGGAAGCTGCAGGGCCTGAGTACCCGGTGCAGAAGCTTCTGAAGGAATATGACGCCATTGCGCTCTGCTGCGGCGCCAAAAATCCCAGAGCCCTGAATGTGCCGGAATTTAACAACACCAGGGGAGTCCATTTCGCGGTGGATTTTTTGAAATCCACCACCTATGCGCTTCTGGAGAATGAAGGGAAGCTTCCGGAAAAAAATTACGGGGACAAGGCTTATATCAGTGCGAAAAACAAGCATGTCGTTATCGTCGGAGGCGGCGACACCGGCAACGACTGCGTCGGAACCTGCATCAGGCACGGCTGCAAATCGGTTATGCAGCTGGAGATGATGCCGGAGCCCCCGGCAGTCCGCGCGGACTCCAATCCCTGGCCGGAATGGCCGAAAGTTCTGAAAACGGATTACGGGCAGGAAGAGGCGATCGAAGTATTCGGTCATGACCCGCGGATCTACGAGACAACCGTGAAAGAGCTGATCCGGAAGAACGGAAAACTTTCTGCCATCCGGACGGTCGGGGTAACGTTTCGGAATGGCAGGCTGGAGGAAGTACCAGGAACAGAAAAGACATTGCCCTGCGAGCTTCTGCTGATCGCGGCGGGATTCCTTGGCTGCCAGCCCTATACAGCCGATTCGTTTGGCGTGGAACTTTCCCCGCGCAGCACTGTTAAGACTGAGGAAGGTCACTATCGGACAAACGTGGAAAAGATTTTTACGGCAGGAGACATGCACAGAGGCCAGTCGCTTGTCGTCTGGGCGATTGCTGAGGGACGGCAGTGCGCAAAGGAAATAGACGAGTATCTGATGGGCTATACCAATATGGAATAATTACAGCGTCAGAAGCGTGATTGGCGGAACCGACCGCAGCGGCTTCTGGCGCATTTCTTTTCCCATGCTTTACTTTCTTCCGGGGTATGTTATGATGAAACGGATGCCGGCGCCGGGAGAATGCCGCAGAGAGAGGAATTCGGATATGGAAATCGAACGAAAATGGATGGTAAATGGATGGCCGGAAAAGAACCTTCCGCTGCTGTTTGAGCATTCTATGAGACAGGGGTATCTCTGTGTAGACCCGACGGTACGGATCCGGGAGGAAGCCCGGAAAGGCGGAGAGACAGAGTATATTCTCTGCTTTAAATCCGGAAGAGGACTGGTGCGCAAGGAGATCGAGATGCCGCTCTCCAGAGATCAGTTTTTACAGCTGGAGGATCTGACCGGCTACCCGCTGATTCCGAAGATTCGCAGGACCTATCAGCTGCCGGACGGACTCCGGCTGGAAGTCAATCATGTCGATCAGGGACTTTCCACCGAATTCTGGTACGCGGAGGTCGAGTACGACACTGTGGAGCAGGCAGAGGGATGGAATCCGGAAGCGGACGGCCTTGGAGATTATCTCAGCTGCGAGGTGACGGGGCAGCCGGGTCAGAGCATGGGCGCATACTGGGTACAGACCAGGCTTTCCGGCGGCTGTGCGGAAAAGAGCAGATAGAGGCAGGTGCAGATATGGCAGGAAATATTCGAACAGTTCTCGGGGTGGCAGCCTGTAAGGCGGCTCGCTGGGGACTGCGTGTGATGAAACGGGGCGGCACGACTCTGCCGGGGCGTGCGGCCATGGCGTTTGATAAAAATATTCTGGAAACGGTTTCCAGAGGCATGGATGTGATTGTGGTTACCGGTACAAACGGGAAGACTACTACCTGCCGGATGCTGGAGCATGCCATGACGGCATCCGGAAGGGACACACTGGCTAATAAATCCGGCGCAAACCTGCTTCCGGGTGTAACCGCGGAATTTGCCGCAAATGCCTCGGCGGTCGGAAAACCGGTAAAAAAATACGCGGTTATTGAGTGCGACGAGGGGGCGTTAAAGCAGGTGGTTCCCCTGGTGCATCCGAAGGTGATCGTGGTGACTAATCTGTTCCGGGATCAGCTGGATCGGTATGGAGAGGTCATGCATACACTGGAACAGATACGGACGGGCATCCGGCTGGTTCCGGAGAGCATTCTGTGTCTGAACGCGGACTGCTCGCTGACCTCAAGTCTTGCGCAGGATCTGCCGAATAAGGTTATTTACTACGGCATTAATGTCCCGGTGGGAGAACAGAAAAATGTGGAGATTTCCGATGCCCGCTATTGTGTGAACTGTGGAACCGAATATCAGTATACATTTCATACCTATGCGCATCTGGGCGGTTTTGTCTGTCCGAAATGCGGGTATCACCGCACCGATCCGTCTGTGGCCGTCACTTCCATTGACAGCATGACGGCAAGAGAAAGCCGGGTTCATATGAACATCGACGGTTTTTCTTCTGAAGTTACCGTCGGCATTCCGGCTGTTTATAATATCTATAACGCCGCAGCGGCGGTCTGCGCCTACACGGCGGCCGGTTTTCCGCCGGAAGAAATGCTGCGGTCTCTGGCGGATGTGCACAGCAGCTTTGGCCGGATGGAAAATTTCCGCCTGGGTCAGACAGATGTGCAGATGATTCTTGTAAAAAATCCTGCGGGATGCAATCAGGCTCTGGCTTATCTGAAAAGTCTTGGGGAGCCGTACAACGCCGTGT
>CACVSR010000157.1 GCA_902756775.1 uncultured Lachnospiraceae bacterium
ATTCCGCCCGAACACAACCCCAGGCTCTCCGGGCGGATGAAAGACATTCTGATACGCTCCCTGTGTCCTGCGCCGCCCGCTCCACTTCCCTCTACCGGTACGGATCCCGCCGCTTTCTGCCCGACCGGTCTTCGGGGCGGAAACTCCGGAAGTGGCCTTTCCGGTTCCTTCTTCTGCTTTTCCCGTCAGTGCCTCTCCGGCAGACGGCAGGCCGACCGCATCCTCTCCCCGCCCATGCCTGGAGCTGGCAAAAATATGTCTGGCCTGCGCCTGCATCTGCCGCTCCCCGGACAGGAGCCGCCGATGCTCCCGGACTTCGTAATAGCTGACTTCCACCTTGACTGGAAGGCTGCATCTCTCCGTGAATATTTTTTCCAGACAGGCATGAAGTTCCTCTTCCTTTTCTCTGGTAAGACAGTTTTCTTCCAGAGAAAGGTTCATTTCCTCTTCTTCCGGAAACGTAATTCTTGCCGTGCGAAACGCATAGGCGAGAAGAACATCCTTCCTCTGCAGCTCCAGCTGAATGCTCGGACGGTACACCTCCATCAGCTTCTCCGGCGTATACTGTCTGGAAAGCTGGAAATGCTCTCTGACTTTTATCAGAATGCTGACATCTGAAAAAAGCTGGCGCTTAACCTGCTCTTCCAGCTGAAAGATATATTTTTTGTGTATCCACTGCGGACTGCTGATATAAATAAGAAGAACATTCCGTTTCCGGTCCAGCGCCACTCTGCGCACGACAGCAAGACGGAGGTATTCCTCCGCCTCTCCTTTCAGATCCAGATTCGGAAATACGTCTTCAATATGTTTATCTTCCTGTACGAATTCCATAGACCTTTCTGTACCGGCTCCACCGGCTGTAAACTGCAGATTTCCGTTACCCGCAAAGGGGCGGATACATCTGCCCCGTTATTTTTCGGAGAGCATACGCTCCAACTCCTCCCGCAGTGCGGGCAGTAGCTGATCCTCCGGCATTTTACGGACAATCTCTCCGTTTTTAATCAGAAGCCCTTCGCCTTTTCCTCCAGCGATTCCGATATCCGCCTCTCTTGCCTCTCCTGGCCCGTTCACGACACAGCCCATCACGGCCACCTTGATGTCCAGGGGAATATCCTGCACCATATTCTCCACCTGATTGGCCAGAGAAATCAGATCGATCTGCGTTCTTCCACAGGTCGGGCAGGAAACGACCTCCACGCCCCCTTTTCGCAATCCGAGCGTCTTCAGAATCCGCTTTGCCGCTTTCACCTCTTCCAATGGGTCGCCGGTCAGGGAAACCCGGATCGTATCCCCGATCCCTTCATGCAGAATAATTCCCAGCCCGACTGCGGACTTGATGGTTCCGGAATAAAGAGTACCTGCTTCCGTTATTCCTACATGAAGCGGATGATCCGTCCGGTCTGCAATCAGCTCGTGCGCTTTTACGCACATGGGAACATCCGAGGATTTGATGCTGATAACCAGGTTGTCATATCCCATATCCTCAATGACCGCCGCCTGATGCAGCGCGCTTTCCACCAGCCCTTCCGCGGTCACTCCTCCGTATTTTTCCAGGAGATCTTTTTCCAGCGATCCGCTGTTTACCCCTACCCGGATCGGCAGGTTTCTTTCTCTGCAGGCATCTACCACAGCCCGCACCCGGTCTTCGCTCCCGATATTTCCGGGATTGATGCGGATTTTATCCGCTCCGTGCGCAACAGCCGCCAATGCAAGCTTATAATCAAAATGAATGTCGGCCACAAGGGGGATGGAAATCTGTTTTTTGATCTCCGTCAGCGCCTCTGCCGCTTCCTTTGTGGGAACCGCACAGCGGACAATATCACAGCCTGCGGCCGTGAGTGCCTGAATCTGCGCGGCTGTCGCCGCCGCGTCCTCGGTTTTTGTATTTGTCATGGACTGTATCAGAACTGGATTCCCACCGCCTATCACACGGTTCCCGATCCGTACTGTCTTGGTTTTCACTCTTTTTTCCTCCATACCCGGCGCCAAACCCTATTCCGGTTTTACCTGGCCGTTATACCGGCCTTGCTGTGTGATATTTTCTTTCATATGTCCGGAATGTGTACTCGATGTTGAAGCAGGTCTGCTCCTCGCTTTCTTCCACCAGTTTCCACTCCGGCACCAGATCCAGATTCGTAAACCACGTGTCTGCCTGATACGCATAATTGACCTTTGTCACATAAAGGGTATCACAGTAAGGCACCATGAGCGTATAAATCTGGGATCCTCCGATAATAAAGATATCGTCCAGGTCATATTTTTTCAGCTCCTCCAGAAGTTCATCCCTGCTGTGGACAACAGTGGCTCCTTTCGCCTGAAAATCCTTCTGCCTGGATAAAACGATATTGGTACGCCCGTCCAGCGCACGGCCGTTCGGAAGAGAATTCCAGGTTTTTCTGCCCATAACCACCACATGGCCCATGGTTTTATCCCGAAACCACCGGAGATCGGCCGGAATGCTTACCAGCGTTTTTCCATCTGCCCCGATCGCCCAGTTCTTATCCACACAAACGATTGCTTTCATTCTTCTGACTGCCTCCCTCTGCTCTGCGCACTGTACCCCCATTATCGCTCAGAAAGAGCAAAATCTCAAGAACGAGAAAAAGCCGCTTCTGCAGGCAATGGCAGAAACGGCTCTCTTCCGCTGCTTTTTATTTAAGAATCTCCTGCCTCCTCGGCACCCTCTCCATAGCCGTAGCTGCTCTGATCCGAGCCAGGCTGTGGAATGTAGCCTGCTGTGGAAACCGGCCCGACCACCGGCTGCTCATCGCCGAATGTTACCGTGCTTCCCACAGGAACATAGATAATCATTGTTTTTCCCGGATTAATCTTCTGGGTATTTCCGCTGTCGTCTGTAAAATAAGTA
>CACVSR010000158.1 GCA_902756775.1 uncultured Lachnospiraceae bacterium
GTAATGATATGCGGTACAATCTGCAGCATGCTCTGTCCCAGCGTCAGGTAGCTTGCGACCGCGCCTTCCTGTGATTCCATGATGGAAATGACATTCGTAGAATGGACATTCGGATTCATCAGGATGGAAGTAATCTCGCTGAACAGATAATAGGGAGAAACCCTGTTCCACGCCATCTGCGTCTGATAGTTATTCAGCATATTCATCTGCGCATTCGCCCCGGTAAGCGGGTAAACCAGGCTGGCAATCCCGGAGGCAATCAGACTCTGGAACAGCGTCAGCACCAGCCAGATGGCAACGCAGGCCAGCGCAGCCGTGGCCGCGTGCCTGCAGACCACGGAAAAGAATTCCGCCCAGGCCAGCCACAGACAGATATACACAGTCGCCAACAGAAGATAAATCACCAGGCGAGCCACCTGCTCCCCGGTGGGAATCAGTCCGGTAACCACCATGCTGAACCCTGCGGCAATTCCTCCGATGGAAAAGATCATGATGGCAACCGCTGTGGCTCCTGCCAAAAACTTTGCGTTAATAATCGTATCTCTGTAAATCGGCTGCGCCGCCAGGCGGTTCAGGGTTCCCTGAGCCATCTCCTCGTTGATGGCGTCAAAGCCCAGCATAATTCCTACCAGCGGTCCCAGAAAAGCGATAAACGTCGAGAAGGAATAAATATTACTGCCGGAAGTTGTAAACAGCTTCAGAAAAATAAACTCTGATGTCGCTGCGGCTGCCGTTTTTGCGTCTGTGGACTGCGCCGCAGAAGAAATAGTGCCGATTGCCCCGTACAGCGCGATAAACATAATAACAGCAAGAAGAAGGAACAGGATCCGGAAACGGATGGAATTCAGATGATCGGAAAGCTCCTTCTCGTACAGAATCTTCATTCCGTGACGATTGGTTTTCGCCGCGCTGCTGTTTTCTTCTTCAATGAATTTCTTCCAGCGGTTCTTTATTCCGGCCAAACCGTCTTTGTTTTCCGTCTTTGCTGCTTCCACTGTTTTCTCCTCCTTCCTTTTCTGCCTGTTCAAAATACCTGCGGTATATTTCCTCCAGATCGCCGCCGCTCTGATGCATTTCCCGGATCACATAATCCTGATCTGCCAGAAGCCTGACCAGTTCCTTCTGCATGTCACGGTTTGCCTCTACATGAATGGAACCGTCCACCTTTTTCCCGATCAGTTTCACGCCGGGGATTGACCGGATACTCTTCTGAAAGGCATCCGTCCAGATGTTTTCTCCGTTTCGCTCCACCTTGAAATCAAAAATATACAGTCCCTCGCTCCGAAGCTGCGCGCCCAACTCGTCAATTTTTCCGCAGGCAATCATCTTTCCCTTCACAAAAATGCCGACGCGGTCTGAAATCGCCTGAATCTGATACAGGTCATGGGAAGAAATCAGGATCGTCAATCCATCCCTATCCGCCAGCTCCCGGATCAGTCTTGTCAGCTCCCTCGTTCCCTGCGGATCAATGCCGGATGTCGGTTCATCCATAATAATAATTTTCGGCTTTTTCATCAGGACATCCGCAATGCCCAGCCGCTGCCGCATCCCTCTGGAATAGGTTCCTGCCTTCCGGTTTCCCGCGTAGGCAATTCCTACCCGTTCCATCAGCTCGTCTGCCCTTTGCCCGGCTTCTTCCCGCGAAAGTCCGTTCATCATACCGCTGAAAATAAGATTGTCCCTGCCGGTTACCGCCGGATAAAAGCCCACCTTATCCGGCAGATAGCCCACTTCGTTTTTCACCGCCAGAGAATTTCTGGTACAGTCCTTCCCATCAATCGCCGCGTGCCCGGAGGTCGGATCGGTAAGCCCAAGCAGCATCAGAGTTGTTGTTGTTTTTCCCGCTCCGTTCGGACCGAGCAGACCGAAAACTTCTCCCGGATAAATTTCCAGATTCAGCTTCTTTACTGCCTGCACATCCCCATAGCTTTTACTCAGGCCGCTGGTTCGGATGATGGGTTTCGCATACGCTCTGCTCATACATCAGTGCCTCCCGAATTTTCTGAATACAGCCACAAGTGCTGCCGCGATAGCGATAATCACCACAACACCTACAACGCCCCAGACCGTCTGTGTCTGAACGGTTACACGGAACTGCTGGTCGGAGGATGTCTCTTTCGCCGAAGCCGTCATGGTAACCGCATAATCTCCGCTGATGGAGGACTGAGAAGGTGTTACATAGGCAGTAACCTCCTTCGTCTTTCCGGCTTCCAGAGAATCAATGGTGCTCTCGGAAAATTCCACCGTCCAGTCAGTCGGAGCGCTGGCTGTCAGATTGATATTGGTAAGCGGAAGATTGCTGTTGTTCACTACATCAATCACAACAGCCGTCTTTTTATTCGCCTTGGCATTAAAAGACAATGTCTGATCCTGGGTGGTAAGACTCAGGCTGTAGGTACCGGTAATCTTTACCTTCAGTTTGAGGTTCAGCGTTTCATTTGCGGATTTTGCCGTAACCGGAATTTCATAGTCCCCGGCGTCCGCGTCCTTTTTCGGTGTGACTGTGACGGTGACAGAAGAAGTAGAGCCCCCTTTTACGTCCACGGAAGAAACATTATTCGATTCTCCGGATGGGGTGAATGTCGTTGTCCATCCGTCCGGGCTTTCTGCGGAAAGGCTGTAGGACTGGTCAGATGTAGAATTGTTCTGAAGAGTTGTGTTAAAGGTGAAGGTTCCGTCGGAAGTCCCTTCCTGGGAATCATAATCTGCTGTCAGTGTGCTGGCACCCAGATCCTCCTGAGAGACGTTCAGCGTCAGATCCAGGGTATCACTGCTGGTCTCGCCCTGGGCTGTCAGTGTAATAGTATAAGTGCCTTCCGCCAGATCCTCCGG
>CACVSR010000159.1 GCA_902756775.1 uncultured Lachnospiraceae bacterium
TCCCCGTTCCTTTGCATACATGTACAAAGCAACTGTCAGCGTTGACCCGGCATGTCCGGGCTGAACAGCTTCCCCCAGATTCATAATCTCGTTTGCCATGCCTGCTGTGAACAGAAGGGCGGCAGATTCTCCAACGATACGCCCGATTGCCAGAATGCATCCCGTCACAATACCGTCGATGGAGGACGGCAGAACGACAGTACGTATCATATACCACTTGCCTGCTCCAAGTGCCAGACCGCCTTCCCGATAGCTGTCCGGTACGGTTTTCAGGCTTTCCTGAGTTGTACGGATAATGGTAGGAAGTGTCATAATTACCAGCGTAAGAGCACCTGCCAGAAGGCTGGTTCCAAGACTGAAGAACTGCACAAAAATCAGCATGCCGGCCAGACCATAAATAATGGAGGGAATCCCGGCAAGCGTCTCAGTCGCGAACTCAATAATATTAACCAGTTTCACATTTGTCGCGTATTCTGTCAGATAAACCGCGGTGCCGACGCCCAGAGGAAGAACCAGAACCAGAGTCATCAAGACAATATAAAGCGTATTCAGGATATTCGGAAGAATACCGATCGTTTCATTCAGAAGGCTCGGACTGGTACTGACAAGCGTCCAGGTAACATGCGCCGCTCCGCGAAAGATAATATAACCAATCATGCATGCCAGAAGCGCCAGAATAAGAACGAAGGATACCCTCATGAGCCCCTGGAGAACGCCGATCTTTGCTCTTCTGGCAGAAGAGATTTTACCATTCTCCGGAGGCACACTTCCATTTTTTCCGTCAGCCACTTTGTCCGCCGGTCTGCTGATACTCTGGGGATCCGCCGCAGAATAAGTAATCATATCCGTTTTCATTTACTTTTTCTCCTTCTTGAATACGAAATTCAGCAGCAGAGTGATAATCATAATGAAAATAAACAGCACCAGAGCAATAGAGAAAAGCGCCTGTCTCTGCAGACCGGAGGAATACGACATCTCACTGGCCACCGCAGTCGTAAGGAAGCGGACGCTCTTGAAAAGCCCCGGCATATTTGCCACATTTCCGGACACCATCATAACTGCCATTGCTTCTCCGATCGCACGCCCCACACCCAGGACAACAGCAGAGGCGATTCCGCTCTTTGCAGCCGGAACCGATACCTTGAAAACCGTCTCCGTATAGGTTGCGCCTAGTGCCAGGCTTGCTTCCTCATATTCATGTGGAACCGCGAGAAGAGAAGTCTCCGATACGCTGATTACATTCGGAAGCACCATAACGGAAAGAACAATAATCGCAGAAAAAAGGTTGGCGCCATCCGGAAGATGGAAGATTGTCCGAACCGCAGGAACAATAAGGATCATGCCGACAAGACCGTAGACTACGGAAGGAATTCCGGCAAGAAGTTCCACCGCAGACCGGATCAGCTCCGCCAGTCTGCTGCCTGCAAATTTAGAAAGATAAATGGCGCACAGAAGCCCTACCGGTACAGCAATCAGAACAGCTCCAAAGGTTCCGTATACGGATGTCAGGATGAACGGAAGGATTCCGAATTTCGGATCTGACGCAGTGGATGCCCAGACCGTTCCAAAGAGGAATTTAAAAATTCCTATCTTCCCGATTGCCGGTACGCCGGACACAACCAGAAACAGTGTAATAAACAGAACAAAGGCAACAGACAGCATTCCGCAGATGAAAAAGATAAGACTCATTGCCTTCTCTGCAGGATTTTTAGCTTTTTTCACATTCATGGGTCGCAGAATCCCTCCAGGCTTTTCTGCCATAACTGACGAATTCCCGAAAAGTGCCTTTTCCGGCTGCTTAACGGGATATTATCACAGCTTTTTCATTTTGTACCTGGCGGCGGCTTTTAGCCGCCGCGCTGATCTTTTTCTTACAATTGATTACTTTGCAACCGGCACTGCGCCTGCTTTTTTAATCAGTTCGTCCGCGTCCTTGCTCTGCATATAATCGAAGAATGCCTGTGCCTGCGGGCTCAGCTCTGCGCCCTCCTTGGTAATCACATTGAAATTACGCTGAATCTTATAGGTTCCGTCCAGAACTGTTTCCTCTGTAGGTGCTACGCCCTCTACCGTCAGAGCCTTCACAGTATCATTAATCGCTGCCAGAGAAGCATATCCGATTGCGTTCGGGTTATTGGCAACTGTCTGGATAACATCACCTGTTGATGTCAGCTCCTGAGAAAGCTTGCAGGCATCCTTTGTATCCGTAATGGTCTCAAATCCGTCACGGGTGCCGGAACCCGCTTCACGTCCGATGCAGACGATCTCCCCGTCGGATCCTCCTACATCCTTCCAGTTTGTGATCTCTCCTTTGTAGATCTGTGCGATCTGGTCAAGGGAAAGATCTGCTACGGAATTCTGCGGATTGACAATCATGGCAATTCCGTCAATGGCAATGGTCGTCTGAACCAATCCGTCTTTTTCGTCGTCCTTCAGGTCACGGCTTGCCAATCCCAGGTCTGTAGATCCTTCCTTTGCTGCTGTAATTCCGGAAGAAGAACCTGTCGGATTGTAGGTAACCTTTACATTCGGGTATTTCTCCTGGAAAGCCTCACTGAGATAACCGATTACCTTCTCCATAGAAGTGGAACCATCTGTGCCGACTGTTCCGCTCAGATCACTGCCTGCAGCAGTATCTGCAGAAGCAGAATCTGTACTTTCTGTCTCGGCAGAAGCCGTTTCTGTGGAGGACGCCTCTTCGGATGAAGCAGCTTCTGTGGAAGCGGCCGCCTCTGTGGCGGATGCTGCAGTGTCGCTGGAATTATTGCTGCTCTCTGTGGTGCTGTAAGAGCTTCCGCATCCCGCCATCATAGTTGCTCCAAGCAT
>CACVSR010000160.1 GCA_902756775.1 uncultured Lachnospiraceae bacterium
CTCCCTGCTCCTTCAGGGAGTTAATCAGGTATTCATCCAGGTCACTGGAGGCGGATATGATAGCATCTCCGAATCCGGCTTCGTCCAGCATGCGGTAAGCCATCTTGGACAGATACGCCAGATCCCCGGAATCAATCCGGATGCCATACCCTTTTAACGGTATGCCTGCGTCACGCATTTCCTGAAATACCCGTATGGCATTCGGTACGCCGGATTTCAGCACGTCATACGTGTCTACCAGAAGGATGCAGGCATCGGGGTACAGCCTTGCGTAGGTGCGGAAAGCGGTCAGCTCATCCGGGAAACTCATGATCCAGCTGTGCGCATGGGTTCCCTTGACCGGCACGTGAAACAGCTTTCCGGTCAGCACATTAGAAGTTCCGATACAGCCGCCGATGACAGCGGCTCTGGCTCCCAGCGTTCCCGCATCCGGACCCTGCGCGCGGCGCAGACCGAATTCCATGATTCCGTCGCCCTTTGCGGCGTGGACAACACGGGACGCACGGGTGGCAATCAGGGACTGGTGATTGATCAGATTCAAGAGAGCCGGTTCGATCAGCTGGGCTTCCATCAGCGGAGCGACTACCTTGACCAGCGGTTCCCGCGGAAAGACAACCGTTCCTTCGGGAATGGCATAGATATCGCCTGTAAAATGGAAGCCGCGGAGATATTCCAGAAAATCATCCTCAAAGAGATGGAGGCTGCGCAGATAATCAATATCATCCGGATCAAAATGCAGATCCCGGATATAGTCTATCACCTGCTCCAGTCCGGCACAGATCGCATAGCCGCCGTCGCAGGGATTGACCCGGTAAAAAGCGTCGAAAACCACGATCTTATCGGTGGGGTTTTTGTAGTAGCCCTGCATCATGGTAAGCTCGTAGAGGTCAGTCATCAGAGTAATATTAGGGTTTGACATTGGATTCTCCATTTCCATTCCGGACTGGCCGGCCGGAAAAACGCTCACCCGGCGGCAGCAAAGACAGTCCAGGACACTGTGATATACAGGGACGCGGGGCATGCAGACTGCATGCCGCGTTTCCAAAAAGTATAGCATTTTAAAAGAGGGAATACAATCTGCTTGCCATTGAAAAAAATGTGTGTTAAGATTTTGTTTGCTGTTGATAGGCGTGATGCACGCCGATGTGGCTCAATTGGCAGAGCAGCTGATTTGTAATCAGCAGGTTATCGGTTCGAGTCCGATCATCGGCTCTACGGATCTTTAGCTCAGTTGGTTAGAGCAGTCGGCTCATAACCGATCGGTCCTGGGTTCGAGTCCCCGAAGATCCATTGGAATATCCCCGGAATACCCTTTATTTATGCGGGCTCCGGGGATTTTTCTATGCGTTCATCCGGCAAAAATCTGGCATCTGGCATTTTTACAGGCTCCTTTTTCTGACCGGTTCTTCCTTTGTTATATTCTGTACACTTCTCTCGCAGGTCTGTTTTCTAACCGGGAATTTCTTCTGCAGCCGGAAAAGAAGCTGCAAAAAGAAAAGTGTTTTTTTTCGCTTCCGGCCTTGCAATCTCAGGCGGAAAAGCGGTATGATGTAAACACAGGTGACATAATTCTGATTCTTTTCTTGGTTTTAATTCATATTTCTGGTTTTATTATCTTTTTCTTTATCTTGCTATTATTTCTTTCTTTTTTTCTTTGTTCTGGCTAATTACTCTTTTTCCGGCATTCGCCGGGGCATTCAGACGCAGTTTATCATATCACTTATCGCTTCTTTTTTTATTTGCAGACGAGGGGCGGAACCCCTGCACTCGCTGGAAACAGTTTTCATTTCTGAATCTGATCCGCAGTTCTGCGGAAAATTTATCAAAACTCATTGAGCACGGAGTAAGCACATAAATTTTTTAAGCCGGCAGCCAGGACTGCGGGGCTCTGTCGTGCTGTCCGGATTATCAGACAGAAGGGAGAAACATGCGGAAAACAAAATTCCCTCTGCATAGGGCAGGACCCTGCCTGCCTCTGCGGGTACAAAAATGGCTGGATTTTAAGCAGCGGAAAGGAGAATCTATGAGAAACAAAGTAATTGCTTTCCTGGCGGCGGCAGTGATCTGTCTGACAACCGTTTCACCGGCGCCGGTATGGGCGGCGGAAGAGCCGGTTCGTGCCGTGTCGGCTGCAGGGGAGCAGACAGAAGAGAACATCCGTTCCTTATCCGGTACGGACGATGCGGATCAGGTGGATACAGAAGGAATATCCGGAGAACAGGACACAGCAGGGAAAGAAGCTTCCGGAGAGAATCCGGAGAGCAAAGTCGGAACGGAGGCCGGAACCGTGGCCAGACCGGAAGCGGAGGTGCAACAGGCAGAATCCCCTTCTGTTGATCAGGCACCCGCAGGCATTCCGGAAGAAGAAACCGCGGAAATAACGACAGAGGAAGCGGATCTTGTGGAAATGCGGAATCCGTCCGCCGGGGCGAAGCTTCCGGGCATCCGCAGGATAGCGGCGGGAGACCGGACCATTCGTGTGCGGATCACGGATGATCCCGCATACTACCGGTATTACGGGGGCTATCTGAAAAAACACGCAACGACAGACGGGGACTCTGTCTACTGCATGGAACGGGTAAAGAGTTCCAAAGACGGCACATACACGCTTGCCTCAAACTATTGGGGGAACAGCCAGGCGGAAGCAGCCTGTTCCTATGTACTGGGAAATGGCCAGTACAGGCTGGGGGAAAAAACACGGAATGCCGCTTATTCTACAGGAGATGGAAATTATGATTACGCCGTGACACAGATGGCGGTATGGGGCGTTCTGGACAGGTACGGGGTGCAGGTAGACACCGGGGGG
>CACVSR010000161.1 GCA_902756775.1 uncultured Lachnospiraceae bacterium
GCCGTTCCGTCCTTCCGGGTGCTGACACCCATATGAATTTCATAGCCCTCCAGTTCCACGCCGTTCAGTCCGGAAAGCACTCCCTGCACATCGTGGAACCGTCCGTCCACCCTGGTCCGTGTTTTTTCTCCGGCAAATACTGTGTCCATGGGAAGAAGACCCATGCCCCGAATTGTCCCGCCGGCCTCTACGCCGAGAGGATCGGAAAGCGTCTCTCCCAGCATCTGGAATCCGCCGCATATGCCGAAGATGACAACTCCCTCCGCCGCCTCCTTCAGAATGGCGGCCTCCAGGCCGTTCTGTCTCATCCAGAGCAGATCCTCCATGGTGTTTTTGGTGCCGGGAAGAAGAATCATATCCGGATGCTTCAGATCGTGTACATGCTCTACATAGCGCAGCGACACACCCGGCATCTTTTCAAACGGATTGAAGTCGGTAAAATTAGAAATCCGGGGAATACGGATCACGGCCAGATCAATCAGTCCCGCGGTTTCTTTTCGCTCAAAGCGCTCGGTCAGACTGTCCTCATCCTCTACCTCGATATGCAGGTACGGGGCGCAGCCCACAACCGGGATTCCCGTCAGCTTTTCCAGCATGGTGATGCCGGGATCCAGGATGGTCCGGTCTCCGCGGAATTTATTGATCACAAGTCCTTTTACCATGGCGCGCTCATCCGGCTCCAGCAGCTCAGTGGTTCCAAGAAGCTGCGCGAATACGCCGCCGCGGTCAATATCGCCGACCAGCAGGACCGGGGCCTTTGCCAGTTTCGCCATCCCCATGTTGACAAAGCAGTCCGCGTCCTTCAGATTGATCTCCGCGGGGCTTCCGGCTCCCTCAATGACAATAATATCATTCTCCGCCGCCAGAGAGTCGTAGGCTTTTTTTACGTCCGGGATCAGTTTTTTCTTGTAGGCAAAATACTCACGGGCGCTCATGTTTCCCAGGACTTCCCCGTTGACAATAACCTGTGAGCCCGTGTCATTAGTCGGCTTCAGGAGGATGGGATTCATGCGGACCGAAGGCGCAATGCCGGCGCACTCCGCCTGCATGACCTGCGCTCTGCCCATCTCCAGCCCCTCTCTTGTTATAAAAGAATTCAGAGCCATGTTCTGCGCCTTGAAAGGTGCCACACGATAGCCGTCCTGATGGAAGATTCTGCAGAGTCCAGCCGCCAGAAGGCTCTTGCCCGCATTTGACATGGTTCCCTGTACCATAATCGCCTTTGCCATAATATGTTCCTCGTTTCTCCTTCTATTGATATAGGCGTTAAAAGTACCTTTGGCCACCCGTTTTTAATTACACGTGGCGCCGTGTCGGACTTTTGACACTGTAATCATATTATCTTCCGGATGTCACTTCAGACAAAACCTGAAGAAGTTTTTCATTTTCCGGATGCGTCCGGACAGCAACCCGGAAATAGCCCTCCGAAAGTCCGTGATAATTGGAGCAGCTGCGTATCAGAACGTTCTTCTCCAACGCACGTTCCTTCAGGTCTTCGGGTCCCTTGAAGAAAATGTAGTTGGCCTCGGAATCAAAGACACGGAATCCGGTTTTTTTCAGTCCTTCTTTCAGAAAGCCTCTTTCCTCCCTGACTAGTTTCCGGCTCCACTGTACATATTCCTCCTCGTCCAGAGCGGCGGCTCCTGCCGCCTGGGCTGGAACCGATACATTCCACGGCTGCACAACGCGGTGCATCCGATCCAGGATTTCAGCGTTTGCGCAGATCCCGTAGCCCAGGCGAAGTCCGGGCATGGCGTATCGCTTGGTAAAGGCTTTCAGAATAAACAGGTTGGGATAATCCGGAAGCTCTTTTTTTCGGGACAATTTGTCCGGATCGTCCAGAAAATCCTGAAAGCACTCATCCAGAAGAACAAGGGTATTGTTTTTCCTGCACCGCTCCAGAATTTCTGTCAGGAGATTCGGATCTATGGTGATTCCGGTGGGGTTGTTCGGATTGCACAGGCAGATAAGATCCAGATCCGGGGTAAGTGCGTCCAGATATTCTTCCGTCAGACGAAAATTCTGCTCCTCCTTCATCTCATACCACTGAATCCGGCAGTTGACGGATTCTACCGCCTGCGCGTATTCCGCAAAGGTCGGAGAAGCAATCAGGGCTTTTTCCGGTTCGTTGGCCAGGACGAAGGAAAAAATAAGCTCTGCGGCTCCGTTTCCGCAGATCAGCCATTCCTCCGGCACCTGTTCATACTGCGCAAGCCTGTGGATCAGCTTTTCCACCAGGACGTCCGGATAGCGGGAAATATTTTGCATGCTCCTGGCTGCCGCCTCCATGACACTATCCGGAGTCCCAAGTGGGTTTGTATTTGTGGAAAAATCCAAAACATTCGGATGGCGGTATACATCCCCGCCGTGTACCAGCTTTATACTCATAACAGGACCTTTCTGAAAAAAAGTTAAAAGGCAATTTTCAGGATCAGAAGAATCAGCAGCCGGAACGCAGCCCCCAGAAGTAAGGCCAGAACTGCCGCCGCAAGAACCAGACGGTTCGCCCGCGGGATATCCTCCGCCCCGATCGGGCGGATTGGTTCACCCAGGGTCTGCTTATGGTGCAGCTCTCCGAAATACCAGGAGTCACCTGCAAGCTGGATATCCAGCGCCCCTGCCATGGCAGCCTCTGTGTGAGCGGAATTAGGACTATCATGTTTCTTTCTATCCCTCTTAAAAATTTTCCAGGCGTTTTCGGCATCCTCGTGCAGGAGTCTGGCGGCGGGCACAAAAAGAAGCCCTGAGATCCTGGCAGGAAGAAAATTTACAATATCGTCCAGGTGTGCGGCGAATGTGCCG
>CACVSR010000162.1 GCA_902756775.1 uncultured Lachnospiraceae bacterium
GATACGAGAATCCGATCACAAAGGATAAGGATGAAGAAGCGGCAGGCCGCCTGAAACGAATGGTGGGGCCGTTTATTCTGCGCCGCCTGAAGGGAGACGTCCTGAAAGACCTCCCGGAGAAGATCGAAGAGGTGCGCTACGCGAAGTTTGACACGGAGCAGCAGCATTTGTACGACGCGCAGGTAGCGCATATGACATCCATGCTGGAATCGGGAGAGCTAAGCAGTGGAAAGGACAAAATACGAATTCTGGCAGAGCTGACGAAAATCCGGCAGCTGTGCTGCGACCCGTCACTTATTCTGGAAAACTATGCCGGCGGATCCGCCAAGCGGGAGGCTGTTCTGGATCTGATCCGGAGTGCCATGGACGGCGGACACCGGATGCTGGTGTTTTCTCAGTTTACCTCCATGCTGGAACTGCTGGAAGAGGATCTGAAAAAAGAAAATATTTCCTATTATAAAATAACCGGATCGACGCCGAAGGAAGAAAGAATCCGGCTGGTGCATGCCTTTAATGAAAACAGCACGCCGGTATTCCTGATCTCGCTGAAAGCGGGCGGAACCGGGTTGAACCTGGTGGGTGCGGATATGGTGATCCACTACGATCCGTGGTGGAATCTGGCGGCGCAGAACCAGGCCACAGACCGCGCGCACCGTATCGGACAGAAACACAAGGTTTCCGTCTTTAAACTGATTGCGAAAAATACCATCGAAGAAAAGATTCTGAAGCTCCAGGAGGCCAAAAAAGACCTGGCAGATGCCATCATCAGCGGCGAGGGAGAATCCCTTACTTCGCTTACAGCGGAAGAGTTGGTGGAACTTTTGCAGGGATAAGGAAATCAAAGTGTACTTCCAATAAGGCTGTAAAAAAGGCTGAGACAAAGGGCGAGGCAAGCTTCCGATAAAGCTGTGAAAGACAGGGACGGAAACAGGGACACGCGGAGGGGGACAGAAATGGCCGAAGAAAACCGCAGGAAAAGAAAGGCGGGAAAGGAAAAATGGACGGCGAGGCACGCGGAGATGTGGAAGTTTCTAAAGTTTCTGTTTGCCGGAACCGTATCTTCCGCTGTGGAGCTGCTGGCGCATCTCCTGCTGCTGAATGTCATTCTGACAGGAGTCAGCGGGGAGGTGCACAGCAGGATTTTTGAATTTCTGCACATGAGCGATCAGAGAATCATTCTCGCTTACATGATCTCCACGGCGATCGGATACGCCATCGCCTTTATCATGAATCGGAAAATCTCTTTCCGGGCGGACGCCAATGTGGCGCTCAGCGTATTCCTGTATGTTCTTATGGTGATTTTTACGATTTTCGCCAATGGGTGGATCGGTGACAACATCAACACCCTGTTCATGCACCTGAATCCTGCGCTGGACGCTGCCTCCAATACCACCAGCGCGCTGCTCCAGAAAATCATCTGCATGATTATTCCGACTGCGTGGACCTATCCCTGCAACCGGTTTATCATTCACCGGAAAAGAAAGGCGAAGTCTTCCTGATAAAATCCGTCTGTCGTCGCGTCGGCAGGGGGCTCCGCAGGGACGTCCAGTGCTGTCCCTTGCCCGGTATAACGGCAGGAAGGGTGAAAAGGAGCGATCCCGCAGGGGCGCTCAGTTCTGTTCCAAGGTGTCGATCATATAGCAGCGCTCAGCCCTGCCCCAGCGTCTCATTCATATAGCCGCGCTCAATCTGAATCTCGCAGGTGCAGTCGGGATCCAGCTCCTTCAGGAGTCCCCGGCACTGGCTGACAACCCGCTCCTCCTGTTCTTTTTTATAGGAGTACGGAACATGCAGCTCAAACTGCAGGTGTGTTTTTCCGTCACTGACAGTCGAGCTGAAATCGTGAATTTCCAGATCCGGATCCAGAAGCTTAATCAGCCGATCCGTCTGGCTCCGCAGTTTCTGTGTCTCCGCGTCGCACGCATCGGAGGGATCCACGTGAACCACAAGCATCACACCAAGCTCTTTCCAGACGGCACTTTCCGCCGCGTCCGCAATGGCATGCGCCTCCGCGACTGTCATTTCCTTGGGAAGAAGCATGTGGATGGTGGCAAAGTTTTTTCCGGGTCCGTAATTATGAATGATCAGGTCGTGGGTTCCTTCCGCTTTTTCCTGGCCGGAGACCAGTGCCTCTATTTTATCCCGCAGTTTCGGATCCTCAGACTGTCCCAGAAGTGGAGAAAGTACATCCCGCACGATGCCGATGCCCGCCCAGACAATCAACAGGGAGACAAAGATCCCGGCAAAACCATCCACATGGATGCCGAGCAGCCGCTCCGCCGCGACAGAAAAAATGGTGATGGATGTCGTCAGGCAGTCAAACAGAGAGTCCATCGCCGTGGCATGGAGAACGGTGGAGGAAATCTTTTTTCCGATTGCATTGTAAAAGAAATACAGCCACAGCTTTGCCAGCACAGCAATGATCAGCAGCACCATCAGCACCGCGGAAAAGCCCAGATCCTTCGGGTGAAGGATGTTCTGAAAAGACTCGCGGAAGAAGGTGATGCCGACCTCCACAATGGCAAAGGCAATGATAAAGGCCGCAATATACTCAATCCTTCCGTGACCGAAGGGATGCTCCTGGTCTGCGGGTTTTTTCGAAATTCTTGCGCTTACCAGGCTGATGCCGGACGAAACTGCGTCGGAAAGGTTGTTTACGGCGTCCGCCGTTACTGCCATGGAAGAGAGCAGAATGCCGATAACCAGCTTGACTGCGAACAGAACCAGGTTTGTGCCGATTCCCACAATGCCGGCGGCGGTTCCGTAGGCGGCGCGCACGCGGACATCCTGCACATCA
>CACVSR010000163.1 GCA_902756775.1 uncultured Lachnospiraceae bacterium
TCGCCATCAGGTCCAGCACCTCCTGCTCCCGCATCAGGATGTCCTGCTTCGCCTGCGCAGCGTCCGAGTGAAGAAGCATGGTATCCACGTCCGCCATTTCCCGCGGGATGGTCTCGAAGAGCCGGATCAGGAGGTCATTGACCTCATCCCGATCCGCCGTTTCGGCGATCCGGTGGATCAGGGACTGGCCTTCGTCCACCATGGCCTGAGTCACGACATTGAAAGAAACCGTATACAGTTTCTTAATGGCGGACTCCTGCGCCTCAACCAGCTGGTCGAACAGCCGGTTGATCTCCTTGTCGGCAAGCGGTGCCAGCCCCTCCTCGACCGCCTTTTCGCGGTAGAGATCCGTCACGTCCTGAAACCCTTTCTGCAGGTGCGACGTAACCAGAAGATCCCAGCAGGACGCCGGGTAGGGCTTCTGGTAGCCTTTCCCCATCTGCCCGTTCCGGACACGGTTCATGACCGTATCGATGGGAGCAGAAGAAGTTTCCTGTTTCATGGAAAAGAACGCATTCCGGTTTCCGGCCGCGTCCACCAGCACAAACAACTTGTATCTCATAAAGCCTCCTTTTTCCGGTGCGAATCCGTAAGCGGTTCGCATCATAAAAGCCGGCAGCAGGAGGCAGTGAAGCGCTCCTGATTCCGGTCACTTTATCATCAGTGCAAACATGAGCGGCAAGGCGGAAAACAGGCGGCAGGAAGTAATGTTCCCCGTTCCGGCCGGGCACAGCCTTGTCATGTCCCTGCCGCAATGCCCGCAAAAAAAAGAAATTGCCGCACCGTCAACCTCATTAAGTTAAGGCCATTCTGAAGAAAATCTTCGGAGTGGCTTTCTCTTTGCCCGAAAACCTGCCAAGTTAAACCACGACAAAAAAATTCGTGACACGAATTATTACTTTCGCATCACGAATCATCTGTTTTGTATTTTCCATGCCACGCCGAATAAGCCGGACGAACGCCTGACTCCAAAATTCAGTCTTCACGCCCTGAAACAAAAATAATCCGGAAGGAGCGTAATTGCCCTCTGAAGGTAATCCTGTGCATTCTCGTTCATCGCCATCACTCTCCTGACTGCTTGGTATCCTCCGCGCACCTGTTTAATCAGTGTCCTTCGCCCAGCCATTTAATCAGCGACGGGGAGAAAAAATCCACAATAATGAAGGAATCGATATTGGGATGCAGGTTCGCCGTTCTCTTTCCCGGATGATAGGTATCATAGTAGGTGCTGTTCATCTGGCCGTGAAATATAACTTCACATTTTGCTTCATTAACCTCGTACTTCACGCGATCCAGCGGAATGGTAACAATAACCCTGGATGTATCCGGATTTCCCCATCGGTTCCGATATCCATAGACCAGTACATTGTTGCCGGCGTTCAGACTCTCCTGCACTCTCTCTCCGATTTCCGGATAGATCGCTTTATCAAAGATTACCTGCATGGCCCAGAACAGGAACCAGAGAATAAACTGGCTGCCCACAAAAACAAAGATCAGAACCAGAAGGTCTTTTTCTTCCTTCCCATCGTAATTTGTGTATACGAATTCGGTTTCTGACATTCCTCCCCAGATCAGGATGAACGCAGCCGCTGCGATATTGATAATAATTCCAAGCAGGTTCAACACCCTGACGGTCCGGGAAACAGCCGCAATCTTTCTTCGCTTTTCTTTTCTCTGATTTTTGTCCACAGTAAACACAAACTGTTCTGCAGCCATAAAAGCCCTCCGAAAAATCAATGTTCAGTCCCCGGCCAGTTTAAGGAACAGATCTCCGCCGTCGAAAATCTTTTTCGTATAACTGATCGGTTTCCAGAAGCTCAGCAGGTTGTTCACTTCTTTCGCTTTCTTCCAGCCATCCTTCTTCGTGTCGGGAGAATGACGCAGATCATCTATATTTTCTAATAAACCCATCCCCCTGGTAATAACCAGGTCAACATCCAGTGTGTTCTTTAACCGTCGCAGGCCCTTTGGCAGCTTCTGCATCTTATGTCTGTATGTTGCTTTTGACGGTTTTATTCCGAAGAAGACGGTGTCTGTCTGACCAATGCCCAGAAGCTTCTTCACATCCAGGCTTTCACCCTTTTCTCTGTGCCAGTCTACTTTGTATCCGCTTTTTGGCTTTTCGGAAGCCTTCTGAAGGGTCCCGTCCGGATTCTTCAGATCCGACCAGTACGTCTTCTTCCCTGTGCTTTCATCCAGGATATAGCGTCTCCTCTTGAATCCGAATGTTTTCCTAACGTTATCCTTAAAATCTTTCCAGGAAATCCGATCCATTTTTCCGGTCTTTTTATTAATATGACCGCCCATTGACACAATGCCTGTCACAAGAGACACGATTGTCGCACCTGTTTCCGCATAGTCAATTACCTTGCCTGTTGTTTCATGCCTTTTGTTTGACTTGCCGGAACCGTAGTCTGTTTTCCTGACATGATCTGAATAGCTTTCTGTATTTCCATGATACCGGGCAATTCCAATATTCCCATTTCTGGCTTCCCCTATCGCCTTAACATTCTCAACAATACCCGTACCGCTGTTCACAACCTCCGTCACTAACAGAACAACGGCTGCCACAGCTGCTGCGATGGTCACAATGACTACGGCAATCGGCGCAGAGAGAACTATTCCGACGATGGCCCCTATTGCTCCAACAACTGCGCCGACAATAGCCCCGACCTTCTTTACAATATTCCAGACATACAATAGTGATACAATATAATAAAAGTAACACTATTAAGGAGACAGATTCATGGCAATCGTAAAGGTTCATAATAAAGCTCGCAATATAACATATGTCTAT
>CACVSR010000164.1 GCA_902756775.1 uncultured Lachnospiraceae bacterium
TTTATCGTGATTGCACTTCTGGTATGCGTGACGACCATGCTCCGGATGGTGGAGGAGGAACGTGGCCAGATCGGAACGCTCAAGGCTCTCGGCTACTCGGAAACTGCTATCATGGGCAAGTACCTTCGGTATGCGTTGAGCGCTGCAATTCTCGGATGGGCGGGAGGCTTTTTCGTCGGGACTTATTTCCTGCCACGGGGATTCTGGGCAGCATATTCCACACTTTACGACTTTATCGGGCTCCGTTATATATTTGACGAAAAACTGGCCGTTGTGACGCTTCTTGTCACGGCTCTTTCCATTGGCCTCGGAACCCTGGCAGCCTGCGCGCGGGTGTTGCGGGAGACTCCGGCATCTCTGATTCGTCCGAAGTCGGCGAAGCCCGGAAGGCGGATCCTTCTTGAGTACTGCACTCCGGTCTGGAAGAGGCTGTCCTTTCTCCGAAAGGCGACGCTCCGGAATATGCTTCGGTATAAGATCCGGATGCTTATGATGCTGGCGGGTATCGGCTGTTCCGGTGCGTTGGTGGTTACGGCGTTTGGCGTCCGTGATTCCATGGCGCATATTGGAAGTCAGCAGTACGACGGTGTGCAGATCTATCAGCTTGAGTGTACGATTGATACGGATCAGATGTCTTTGGCGGACATTGTGAAGGAGGTAAGGGAAGAGGAGGGCGTCACAAAGGTTCTGTCTTCCTTCAGCAAGGCGCTGGATGTTTCTTCCAAAGAGGCGGTTATGAGCTCTGTCAGCCTCTATGCCTTTGAGAACGACGCGGATCTGTCCGGTTTCTGGAAACTTTCGGATGTATCGGGCGGCGCAAAACTGTCTCTTCCGGAAGGCGGGACGGCGCTGGTATCCAAGCGCCTGTCGGAGAAGCTCGGACTGTCGGAAGGAACGAAGTTCACAATTTCGGAAGATTCGCTGACGCTTCAGGCAGGGCATACCTTTGTCAACTATATCGGAAATTTCATCCTGACATCGCAAAAGACCGCGCAGGATCTCTTCGGGGAGGCAAATCCGAACACGCTTCTGGTGTGTACGAAGAATCTCTCTGCCGAACAGGAACAGTCTCTGGCGGAGAAGCTGGGAAAGCTTAGCGGCGTGACCGGTATTACAAGGCTGTCCGAGAGCCGGGGTAAAGTGGACCGGTCCGTGGCCTGCCTGAATTATATCATCTGGCTGATCATTGCTTTTGCCGGGGCACTTTCCTTTATTGTGATCTTCAATCTGACTAACATCAACCTGGAAGAACGGAGCCGCGAGATCGCAACAGTGGAGGTGCTTGGTTTTACTCCGGGGGAGGTGCGCTTTTATGTTCTTCGGGAAAACCTGGTGCTGTCCTTTTTTGCGGGGCTGCTTGGCATTCCGCTGGGAATTCTCTGCACTCATGCAGTAATGAACCGGATTCTTCTTGATACCATGACTTACCACATCGAGGTGCGGCCGCTCAGCTGTGTGCTGTCACTCCTTATCACCGTGTTGTTCGCGGTGATTGTGAATTTTCTGATGCGCCGTCAGATCCGCTGCATCAATATGGCTGAGTCCCTCAAGGCTGTGGAATAATGACAAGGATTCCTTTTACCATTGCGGCTCCGCAGGATCTGTTTTATTCCGAGGAGAATCAGAAGCGGCTGAAAGAATCCGTGGCTCAGGCGAAGCAGGGGAAAATTGTAACAAAGTCTTTGGAAGACCTGGAGGCCATGGCAAATGATTGACCTGCATTTTACCGATGATGGCTGGGAGGCTTACCTGTATTGGCAGATGCAGGGCAAGAAGAAATATTAGCTTCAGTTTGTTCTCTCTATGACCATATCTGTGAGGGCGTTGTTTATAATTTCTTCCGGATTAGAACCGGGGAGGAGCCAGTCGTCAATGACTGATTCGGGCAGGATTACCGGCATGCGGTTGTGGAGCTTCCGGAGCTCTGCGGAGGGCTCTCTGGTGAGAACCGTAAATACCGGGTAATGCAGCCCGTTTTTTTCTTCCATCCGGTACAGTCCGGCAATCCAGGTTACGGAGGAGCCTTTGGGCTGAATGGCGTATTTTTGCCCCGTTTTTACTTTTCCGTCCGGCCGTTTCAGATGCTCCCATTCAAAGTAATAAGAAGCGGGGATGACGCAGCGGTGTTTTCGCCAGTCCTCTGCAAATGATTTCTTCTCTTTTGCGCTCTCCGCCCTTGCGTTTACAACAGGCCGGTCTATGCCGGGGATGTGGTACCCCCAGACCATCGGAAAAGCGGCCTTTTCGCCGGAGGCGGAAGACGCGATTACCGTGGCCATATCTGTGGGGCGTATTTCCCCGTTTTCCCGGAATTCCTTTCCCAGACTGCTGACCATTCTGGCTTTCAGCTGCGAATGCCTGGCTCTTTCCACGTATGGCCGCAGTTCAGGAGACAGTTCCACGTAGTATCTTGTGCACATCTTTTATCTCTCCGATCCGGAAGTTTCTGTGATTTCTCTAATGTCCTCAAAGCTGATCAGGGTATCGTTTACCCGCAGTGTTTCTGTCACGGGATCAATGTCCCGGATCATTCCGCTGACGGTTTTGTACAATCCGAGGCCTTTTTCAAATGCTTCGCTGTTTTCATCCGTGCACGGGGCGAAAAAGCGAATCGTCACTGCCTGGGGCTGCTTTTGCAGCCGCTGCAGTTTCTGGTTCAGATCCGCCGGGATGCTTCGCTCCACGTATTGGATGTTTTGGGATTCTATTTCCTCGTCGAAGCCCCGCAGGGC
>CACVSR010000165.1 GCA_902756775.1 uncultured Lachnospiraceae bacterium
ACCGCAAAGCTCTTTAACATCTCCCCAAAAGAAGCGGCGGAGAAACTGGCACAGGACTTTGGCCTGATCTATGACAGTCAGGCCCCGCCCCGCAGGAGATATGTCCGGCAAAAAACCGAGGCACAGAAGTTTCGGGAGGATCGACAGCGCTGTTATCGCGTACTGTCCGATTACTACTATCTGCTGAAAAAATGGGAAGCCGACCGTTCTCCCAGGACACCGGAGGAAGAACCGCACCCCCGTTTTGTTGAAGCAATCCAGAAGAAAGCCTATGTAGAGTACCTGCTGGACCTTTTTCTTTATGAAAGTGAAGAAGAACAAAAGGCATGGATTGCAGAACACACAGCGGAAATCACACACTTGGAAAGGAGATTGAAAATCATGGCTGAGAATAAACCCACCAATCGAGAACGGCTGAGGGAAATCACAGATGGCATCGAGCAGGGTATCAAAGAACTGTTTGAAAGCGAAAAGTATATGCGTTATCTGTCCGTCATGTCCCGATTTCACCGCTATTCGGTAAACAACACCATGCTCATCTATATGCAGAAGCCGGATGCCACTTTGGTAGCCGGATACAATAAGTGGAAAGACCAGTTTGAGCGTCATGTAAAAAAGGGCGAGCATGGCATTACCATCATTGCCCCGACACCGTATAAGAAGAAAATCGAGGAGCAGAAGCTGGACCCGGATACCAAGGCTCCGATTTTGGATAAAGACGGAAAGATCGTTACAGAGGAAAAAGAAATCGAGATCCCCATGTTTCGTCCGGTCAAGGTCTTTGATGTGAGCCAGACCGACGGGAAACCTTTGCCGGAGCTTGCTTCCTCCCTTTCCGGCAATGTGCCAAATTATGAGGCATTCATGGAGGCCCTGCGCCGCAGCGCACCGGTGCCGATTACTTTTGAAGCAATGGCCGCCGATACGGACGGCTATTTTTCTGCCGATCATCAGAAAATTGCCATTCGTCAGGGCATGAGTGAGGTTCAGACGGTTTCAGCCACAGTACACGAGATTGCCCACAGCAAGCTCCATGACCCTAAAAAATATGAAATGCTACCGTCATGGAAGGTTGTGCTGGAGAGTGAAGGTGGAACTAAGCATGATTTCAAGCTGGATTTTGCCACAGAAAAAGAAGCCGAACAGTTTGCTTCTGATATGGATTGGCGCTATGTGGACGAAAATCAGTTTGAATGGCGTCTTGCAGTTGAGGAAGATGCAACCGCAGAAAAACAGGCAATCAAAAACCGTCACACGGAAGAAGTGGAGGCTGAAAGCATCTCCTATGCAGTCTGCAAATATTTTGGCATCGAGACTGGAGAAAATAGCTTTGGCTATATTGCCAGTTGGAGTCAAGGCAAGGAGCTGAAAGAACTGAGAGCCAGTTTGGAGACCATCAACAAAACCTCCGGCACTTTGATCTCCGACATTGAGCGCCACTATAAGGAAATCTGCAAAGAGCGCGGAATCGACCCTCATGCAAAGGTAGAGCCGGAAACCGCCCCGATAGAGCAGCCAGCAGATGCCATTAAGGTATCTGATAGGCTGCCGACCGGCGATCTGACCTACTATGTAGCAGAGTGCATGGAATTTCCAAACCTCGGAGAATACCACGATAACCTGTCTTTGGAGGAAGCTGTCCGCATTTATCAGGAGATTCCAGCAGAGCGAATGAACGGGATCAAGGGCATTGGTTTTGAGCTGAAAGACGGAAGCGACTATGAAGGACCTTTTCCGATTTTGACCGGCCAGACCATTGACCTGGACACCATCCAGGCGATCGACTATTACCGTGATAATCCTCTGGTGCAAAAAGCGGTAAAGGAACTGGCTGCGGCAATGCCGGAAATGGAAGTGCTGGGGGCGGATGCCAACCAGCAGGAGGCTTTGTTTCTGATTGACGATGCCACCTATCTTCATATCCAATCCTGTGACAGCGGCTGGGACTATACCCTTTACGATGCCGCGGCCATGAAAGAGTTGGATGGTGGTCAGCTGGATATGCCGGAGATTTCCCGCATGAAGGCAGTTCTCCAGATTTGTGATGACAACGATTTGGGCAGAGACTCGGTAAAATACGCACCGTTGTCCATGATTGAGACCTTGCAGGAAGCTGCCTACCAGCAGATGCAGGCAGAGGCCAGTCAGATGGCTGCTTCTTCTCAGCTGCCGGAAGCACAAGAGCAGGCGCTGGATGAATACCCTATGCCTGATGAGCAGGTATCCACACCGGATATGCAGGAATACGGCTACTTCTATGATGGAATGCTCCCTGTCACCAGAGAACGGGCGCTGGAACTGGATGCCGCTGGTTTGACCGTCTATGTGCTGCATGAGGACAATACGGAGAGCATGGTGTTTGACCCGCAGGAAATCATGGATCATGGCGGTCTTTTTGGCGTGGACCGTGAGGAATGGGAGAAAAGCCCTCAGTTCCACGAAAAGGTCATGGAGCGTCAGGAACATCAGCAGGAACGCGAACAGGCATTTCTATCCCAGAACAGAGATTGCTTTGCTATCTATCAGGTGAGCCGTGACGATCCGCAGAATGTGCGCTTTATGAATCTGGATTGGTTAAAGTCCCATGACATTTCCATAGACCGCAGCAATTATGACCTCATTTACACAGCTCCGCTGAGGGAGTCTGGCACGGTACCGGAGC
>CACVSR010000166.1 GCA_902756775.1 uncultured Lachnospiraceae bacterium
CTGTCCGAAGAAGCTTTCCACTCAGAAAGAAAGCTGTCTATTTTTCTTTTCAAATACAACTGATTTTCCTCCCGGATGTGTTCTGTTTTCAATATACACATTTATTCAGCGAATATCAATAATATTCTCACAAAAACAGGGTGAATATTTTAAGAATAACCACTTTTTTCCGTCTATTAAATTAAGGAGGTGAATTACTGGGGTGAATTGCAAAAAGATTTTCTGTTTAAAATCAGTAGTTATTTCCTATTCGGAAAAACCAGGAAAAAACAGGACACTTTTCCTGGCTGGAAAAATGCCCTCAAAAATAGGTATTAAAACTCTGTACTAAAACTCTTGGAAAATGCGAGGCCGCAGTCCCGCATAAACATTGGCTTTTCAGTATCATAAATAACGGACTCTGACTCCGTTATTTCAAGATATTTACCGTTTACATAATAAAAAATTAGATGACATCTAACGGCCATTAGACAGATCATCCTGAAAACAGATAATGCCGCCGGATCCTGTTTTTTCGACAAAATCACCGGCGGCATCGCCGTTCCTGGCGGGATTCGAACCCACGACCTTCCGCTTAGGAGGCGGACGCTCTATCCTGCTGAGCTACAGAAACATCTATTCATTCTGTGTGGGAGTTCGATAAGAGAACCCACACAACGAATGTATTCTATCACATTTGCCCCTTATTTTGTACCCTATATTTTCTGTTTTCAAAAATAGGTCAAATGAAAATCTAACTTCTACACGCCCGTAGAAATAAATCTTGCAAGATACTTCGCGATTTTTGGTCTATACTTTATCCTGGTTTCAAAGAAATCCATCCCTGCCCTTTTGCCTGGAAGAAGAATATGGCAAATAGAGAACGGCTGGAATTTTACCTTATTCCTCATTCTTCTTAATAAAAACAATCCCATATAACAGCAATATATTTCCAAAATCCGGTAAAAAGGCATATTCAAAAACAAATTAACAAACAATTTACCTCTATTCGTGGTACATTAGACTCTGACAGACATAAAAATTTCCTGTCAAAACACTGCCCGCCGCAGAATAAGCGCTTCCGGAGGAAAAGCCATGGAAGAAAATGACATAAGAGAAAAAATATACGAGTCCATCACTGCAAAGGATCCGGCTGCACTGAACAACCTCTTTGAAAATATGGAGGCCATTGATTTTGCCCAGGCGGCCGAAGATCTTGAGGATGAAGATCTTCGGCAGGTCTTTGAAATGCTGTCTAAAGATAACCAGACTGCATTAATGGAAGAAGCGGACGATGAGCTCCGGCTCCGGCTTGCTAAAACCATTGACAATGACAGCCTGCTGACACTGTTTTCTCACATGCAGAAGGATGATATTGTAGATATCCTTGGTGATTTTCCTACCGGAAGACGGAAAGAAGTCTTAAACCTGATGAAATCCGGAGACAGGAAAATAATTACCGATCTCCTTCAGTATCCGGAGGAATCTGCCGGAGGTCTGATGAGTACTGCCTATCTGGCATTGAACGAAGACCTGACGGTCACAGAGGGAATCCGGAAAATACATGAAATCGGACCGAAGACAGAGGTTATAGAAACGATTTATGTGACAGACAGACAGCATCGGCTGACCGGCACACTGGATCTGAGAGACCTTCTTTCTTCTCCGGGCGCGGAAAAAATTGTAAATATCATGCACGGGAATGTCATTTTTGTCACTCCTGAAGTAGACCAGGAGGAAGTTGCCAAACTGGTATCAAGATACGATTTAAATGCCATTCCTGTTGTAAGCGCCAGAAAACAACTTCTAGGTATTGTTACCGTTGATGATGTTATCGATGTCATCATCCAGGAGCACGATGAGGATATGCTTCAGCTGGCCGGAGTTAGTTCTGAAGAACGGCTGAACACCTCTCTGGGACAGTCCGTCCGTTTTCGTCTGCCCTGGCTTCTGGTTAATCTTGCAACTGCATTTCTGGCATCTTTTACTGTTAAACTATTTGAAAGCACCATCAATCAGGTTGTGGCTCTTTCCGCAATTATGACGATTGTTTCAGGAATGGGCGGTAATGCAGGCACACAGACCATGTCTGTTCTGGTACGGGAACTTTCTAAAAATAAAATTACCGGTGCAGAAGCCGCAAAAGGTCTTTTGAAGGAGCTCCTTCTGGGAATGATTGACGGTGCGGTAAATGGTGTTGTTACCGGAATCATTGTTTACTGGGTTTACGGAAATCTGTACCTTGGTATCATTGTATTTATAGCCATGATTGGCAATATGCTTGTTGCCGGAATTTTTGGTTTTCTGGTGCCGTTGATCCTGGATAAAATTCACGCAGACCCGGCTGTGGCTTCCTCTATTTTTGTCACAACAGCGACCGATGTTTTGGGCTTCTTCATCTTTCTGGGACTGGCAAATATCTTTCTCCCGCTGCTTCTTGGAGCATAAAAAGGGCTGGTGTTCTTTTCTGACTGCTTTTCGGCAGGATGATAAGCAACACCAGTCCTTTCTAATTTATTTTGTAATAATTCAGCACCCTAGAAAACTGATGAAATCCGAACGAAGAGCTTGCTCGCCGGACGATTTCAGAAGTTTTCTGAGGGGCGGACAAGCGGCGAAGCCGCTCTGACCGCTCACAACGAGGAACGCAAAGCGTTCTGAGTCTGGGGTGCTGAATAGATA
>CACVSR010000167.1 GCA_902756775.1 uncultured Lachnospiraceae bacterium
ACGCGGTGCGGAACCTGTGCCGGAGCCTTCTGGATTACGGCATGACGGATCTGCGGATCGATATCGGAGAAAACTTAAGCTACCCGGAGGAGAAGGTTCTGCACGGCGCCCCGGAAGACTTTGCAGATTATTCCGGAAGCGCGCTCAGCGTCCTGCTGGTGTACAATCCGAAGCCGGATTCTTTTGTCACACAGGGAATCCCGGACGAGTCTTTTGAGAGGGACAAGGTTCCCATGACAAAGGAGGAGATACGGGAGATTTCTGTCAGCAAGCTTCGCCTGACAGACCGCTCCGTAGTCTACGATGTCGGGGCCGGAAGCGGATCGGTTTCGGTAGAAACTGCTCTTCGTGCCAGAGAGGGAAAGGTTTTCGCCATAGAGAAAAACCCGGTGGCGGTTCAGCTTCTTCATCGAAACAGGAAGAAATTCCGGGCGGACAACCTGCAGATCGTAGAGGGGCTTGCACCGGAGGCGCTGGAGGAACTTCCCGCGCCGACACATGCCTTTATCGGAGGAAGCTCCGGAAACCTGAAGGATATTCTGCGGCTCCTTCTGAAAAAAAATCCCTGTGTCCGTGTCGTAATCAACTGCATTACGCTGGAAACGGTCGGAGAAGCCCTGGATGCAATGAAAACACTGCCTCTTGGCCATACGGACATTGTCTCCGTCTCTGTGGCAAGAGCAAAGAAAGCAGGCCCCTATCACATGATGATGGGGCAGAATCCCGTCTATATCCTGTCTGCCGACGGAGTGCCGGACGGACAGCAGGAATGAGGTCTGCCCCGAAGATGGGCAGAGACAGCTTCCGGACAGAAAGAGATCAATCATGAAAATTAACCGTCTGATGATAGCCGCTCCGGCAAGCGGAAGCGGAAAGACCCTGCTGACCTGCGGTCTGCTGCGGCTGCTTACCCGGAAAAATATCCGGCCGGCATCCTTTAAGTGCGGACCGGATTTTATTGACCCTATGTTCCACTCCAGGGTACTGGGAACCAGGAGCAGAAATCTGGATACCTTTTTTACAGGGGAATCCGTGACAAGATATCTTCTGGAAAAGAACGCCGCAGACTGTGATACTGCCGTGATGGAGGGCGTCATGGGGTACTATGACGGACTGTCCATGGATTCCTCCAGGGCAGGAGCCAGCGACCTGGCTTCTGTCACAGACACCCCGGTTTTTCTGCTGATTCCTGCAAAGGGAGCCAGCCGGTCTATTCTCCCCGTGATTAAGGGCTTTCTGGATTTTCAGAAGAAGCCCTGTATCCGAGGCGTCATCCTGAACCGGGTAAGCGGTATGCTCTACCCGCGTCTGAAAGAGATGATTGAGAAGGAGCTTCACATTCCGGTTGTCGGATATCTTCCTGTAGTGACAGACTGCGTTCTGGAAAGCAGGCATCTGGGGCTGGTTCTTCCGGAGGAAATTCAGTCTCTGCAGAAAAAACTGGACAGTCTGGCGGATATCCTGGAGAAAACCCTGGATCTCCGAAAAATTCTGGAAATTGCGGAAAAGGCCCCGGAGCTTAATGCCGCGGCGGACGCGGAAGTCTGGAACCGGCAGAAACAAAATGCGCTGTCTCTGGTTCCGGAGGAGATCCTGCGCCGCCCGGACGGCGGGAAGCTGCGTATCGGTCTTGCAAGAGACGAGGCATTCTGCTTTTTTTATGAAGACAACCTTCAGCTCCTGCGGGATCTGGGCGCAGAGCTGGCAGAATTTTCACCGCTGCGCGACAGACACCTGCCTGACGGGTTGGACGCCCTGCTTCTGCACGGCGGATATCCGGAACTTCATGCGGAAGAGCTGGAGGACAACAGCTCCATGCGCAGGGAAGTCCGGGAGGCGGTTTTGAATCAGAATCTTCCGGTCATGGCCGAATGCGGTGGCTTTCTTTACCTGCATGAATCCCTGAAGGATATGGATGGGAAAGTGCGTAAAATGGCTGGTGTGTTCCCGGAAAGCTCTTATTACACCGGCCATCTGAACCGATTCGGCTATATGACTCTGAAGGGAGGAACGCTGTTCGGCCATCCGGTGGGAGAGATCCGTTCCCATGAATTTCATTACTATGAATCGGAGAATCCGGGAGATACATTCTTTGCGGAAAAACCCTCCGGAACGAAAAGCTGGCGCTGCATCCGCAGCTCAGATTCGGTTTCTGCCGGTTTTCCGCACCTGTATTACTACGCAAATCCGGAAATACCTGTCCGCCTTCTTCAGGCTGCGGGTATTTTTGCGGGGAGAAGAGAAACATGATTTTATTCCAATTTGACAGAATTGTACCGGCCGTTGTCATCGGCTTCTTCCTGGATCTCCTTCTGGGGGATCCCCGATGGCTGTACCACCCGGTACGGCTGATCGGAAAACTGATTGAGGCACTGGAAAGGACTTTCCGTAAACTGAACCGGGAAGACAAAAAAGGAGAGCAGACCGCCGGCATTCAGACTGCGGTTTGTGTTATTTTCCTCAGCATGCTTGTTCCCTGGCTGATTCTTCAGCTGCTCTACCGGCTGAATTTCTGGGCCGGCTTTGCCCTGGAAAACTTCTGGTGCTATCAGCTGATTGCCACGCGTGCCCTCCGGGATGAGAGCATGAAGGTCTATAC
>CACVSR010000168.1 GCA_902756775.1 uncultured Lachnospiraceae bacterium
CCGCGTAATTCATGTAGAACTCGTGGGAGCCGACCGTATAGGATTCCATGCCGATCCCGAATACCTTGGACTCAACGGAAACATAAACCTTGCTTCTGTCATACGGAACTGCAAGAATCCGGTCCAGCGAATCTTTGAGGCGTTCTCTGGGCGCACGTCTGTCTGCCGGAAGATCTTTGAGCCCATCCGGAATCCAGATGTTCAGAAGGCAGGGCTCGCCTGTCTCCTCCGCGAAATATTCCGCGATTTTAAGGCAACGGATATTGTGCTCGATCCAGAACTTTCTGACTTCCTCGTTCCCAGAGGAAAGGGTTCCGTTTTCTGCGAGCGGATGGGAGAAATTTGTGGAGTTAAAATCCAGTCCCAGATGGTTTTTCTTCGCGAGGTCCACCCACTTTTTGAAGTGCCGGGGTTCGATCTTATTGCGGTCCACCCACTCGCCGTCCTCAAAGATGGCGTAAGAAGCGTGGAGGTTCAGCTTGTGATGTTTTCCCGGAACATAGCTGAGCGTCTTCTCGATGTCACGGAAAAGCTCTTCATAATTTCTTGCACGGTATGGATAATTTCCGGTGGTCTGAATGCCTCCGGAAAACGGTCCTTTCTGATCGAATCCTACTACATCGTCGCCCTGCCAGCAGTGCATGGACAGCGGGATGGATGCCGCTCTTTCCATCGCGCCTTCTACATCAATGCCGAGCTTTTCATACTCTTTTACTGCTTCTTCATATCGTTCTTTAACTGTCATTGAACTGCCCCCTTGCGTATTATGCCGTTACTGCTTACAGTAAGAAGTATAATTTGTCGTTATTTGCGGATACAGGTCTTGTATTGCGTAAAATAATGTCCTTATTTGCAGATCACGCTACGAAAGGTATGTTTTCGATGAACAGGCAGCTGCTTTTGAATCTTTCCGAAATAACACAGGAAGAAAAAGAAATCCTTGCGGGACACCGGCAGATTGATCGTGCTCTTTACTACAATCCTTCTGCAGTGCCCGCAAGGCAAAATGAAATTGATTCTTCTCTGGTTCTCGAGAACGGAAAAATGATCGACATCCGGCGCCATGTGCGCTTTGTGCATTTCCCGCGGCACACGCACAATTTCGTCGAATTTGTTTACATGTGCCAGGGCAGCACCACGCATATCATCGACGGCCGGCAGATCACGCTGAACGCCGGTGACTTTCTCTTTCTCAACCAGCATGCGACGCAGGAGATACTCCCCTGCGGGCGGGATGATCTCGCCGTTAATTTCATGATCCTGCCCCAGTTTTTTGACACGGCTTTCCGGATGCTCGGAAACACGGAAAGCTCTCTGCGCTCCTTCCTCATCTCCTGCCTGACTGACAAAAACACAGGCGGAAACTACCTCTATTTCAACGTTTCCGGAATTCTTCCGATCCAGAATCTCGCCGAAAACCTGATCTGTACCATGCTGGGAGACTCTCCGCAGAAACGCCTTCTCTCCGAGACAACGATGGGGCTTTTGTTTCTTCACCTGACGGACGGTACAGACAGCATCCGCGCTGTCGGGGGAAGCTATGAGGAGAATCTGATGATCCGGCTCCTCTCTTATATCGAAAACAACTATCAATCCGCCTCACTGACCTCTTTTGCGAAGGAGCAGTCCATCGACATATATTCGCTCTCCCGCATCATCCGCAGGAGAACCGGGAAGACCTTTACAGTTCTTCTGCAGGATAGAAGGCTTGCGCAGGCCGGCTTCCTTCTCCGGAATACATGCCTTTGCGCCTCGGATATTGCGGCGATGGTCGGGTATGAGAATACAAGCTATTTTTACCGGATGTTCCGGAAAGCTTTCGGGTGTACGCCGGGGGCGTACAGGTCGGAGACATAAATAACCGGAGCGCCACGTTAATTCCGCAGCGTTCCGGTTAACCAGCACTATTATGTTCTGTCTCGTTATTCCTCAGACATCAAATTCTTCCTTCAGGTCAAACAGTCCGCGGATTTCCGCATGGCCGTTCTCCAGATAGAACAGTCCCATTTCCCAGCCGTTCTTGTCGTATAATCCCATGATTTCCGGCATGGCTTTCCGAACTTTTTCCATCAGAGCGGCATCTTTTACAATTTTCACGGTTCCATCGTACCGCAGGAACTCATTTCCGTTAAGTGCAAGAACTTCGACATGCGGGTTCTTTGTAAGCTGGGAAAAGACATTTTTGAATGTGCCGCATCCAAAATACAGTCTGTCTCCGTCGAGCAGATGAAATCCGAACGGACGTCCTTTGGGCTGATCTCCGTCGGTAGTCAGAAAATAGAACGTCTTTGCCTTATCCAGAAACCGGTTCACTTTTTCAACATTTGTCATACGTATATCCTCCGTTCAGTTGCAGATCACAGCAGGTAATTTTGCGTTTCCACTGTTCTCATTTATGTTAACACATTCTACCTGCCGGCGATGAGAAATGACTGAGAGGATATGCGTGAATCCGCATTTTGCCGAATCGTTTCACCCTTTCACGCTCCCGGCCGTCAGCCCCTGCACAAAGAACTTCTGACAGGAAATGAACACGACCAGAATAGGAATCAGGCTGAGCACAGACAGAGCAAATACATACCCCCACTGGGTG
>CACVSR010000169.1 GCA_902756775.1 uncultured Lachnospiraceae bacterium
CGGGCGGCTGATTCTTCCCTATGAACATCTGTCCCGGTTCCAAAATGACGAAATAGACTGACAGATGGCCTGGTTCTGACAACCATTTACTACATGGTTTCTTTCCATCTGGATGATGTGGAAACAAAAAAATAAGAAGACGCAGAAATAATAAACCGCTATCTGCTCACTCCGCATCCAGAATCAATCCCGCAATCAGCTTCGCCCCGGCGGCAAGATCAGCCGTTCTGGTGTATTCCTTTACCGAATGTGCCTGATACATTCCGCAGGAAAGAACCAGACCTTTGATTCCGTGTTCCGCAAAAGTATTATTATCACTTCCCCCAAATGTAGAAATGATATCCCCTGCCAGGCCGAGACTCTGGCAAACTCGCCGGAACCGTCTGGCCGGAACGCTCTCCAAATCTGTCTCGTAAGCATGCAGATGAATGGTATAACGGACATCCGCAGCCGCTCCGCAGCTTTCTGCCGTCTGCCGGAAGATCTCCGTCACCCGATCCATGCAGGCCAGCGCCTTTTCGTGTACATAGCTGCGTATTTCTCCTTCCGCCGTACACGTTTCCGGAACGATGTTCGTTCCGCTTCCACCCCGAATCACGCCGATATTGCAGGTGGTCTCCTTATCAATGTGACCCATTTTTATTTTTGAAACAGCTTCTGCCGCCGCCTGGATAGCATGGATGCCTTTTTCCGGTTCAAAACCGGCATGTGAGGCTCTGCCTGTTACCGTGGCGCGAAAAGAAATCAGGCTTGGCGCCCGGTTCGCGGCGGTTCCGGGCTTGCCGCTCATATCCGGTACATATGCTTCCTTCGCCTTGATTTTTCCAAATTCTTCCTCCGTCATGGAGCTTGTTCCAACCGTATAGAGTTCCTCTGCAATCGGAAACAACACCTCAATATCCCGATGCGGATATCCGGATTCCAGAACCGCCCGAATACCCTCCAGAATTTCCACCAGCCCGGCTGCATCATCTGCCCCGAGAACAGTGGTGCCGTCGGAATGAATCGTGCCATCCGATTCCAGGATGGCTTTTTTCCCTCTGGACGGCTCTACCGTATCCATATGTGCGGAAAAAAGCACCGGATCTCCCGGTATTGATCCCTTTAAAAATCCGTATAAATTTCCCGTGCGATCCAGTTTTCCGGTCTCCTTTTGCCCCTCCGGAACAATGCCTTTTACTGAAAGCGCCTTCTCCCAAGCTCTGTCCTCTTCCACGGAGAAGCCAAGCTCCTTCAGTTTTGCAGTCAGGAAGTCTGCCACTTTCCGTTCCCCGAAACTGGGGGAATCCAGCGCCGTAAGCTCCGTGAATTCCCGAACCAGTCTGCTCTCCGATACACAAACCTTATTGATCTCTTCCAAAACCCTTCCACCCTTTCCGTATACACTGCTAATCAGCAGTTGTTTATAGCCGCGCTGTATATTGTCCACTGTTTATCGTCCGATGAATATCGTCAGCTTCCGGCAGTATTCCGCATGATTCTGCACAAAATGTTCACATTTTATCCAGAAAGCAATCACATTTCATCAGTATGATACCGTTATAAACAAAAAGACAGATACAAGCCAGTATGTCTTTTCGTTTTTTCTCATAGAACCGGCGAAAGGCCGGTAAATTCTCCTTAACAAAGAGACCGCCAACCAAAGCATCTGCCGGTGCTTTCCTGACGGCCTCTTTTTTCTCCACCAAAACAGGATTTACTTTCGGAATTTTTCTGCCCTGCTGCACTCCCGGTTCACAGCCGCCGCAAAAGCAGTACAGATAGATACAAGAAGCAGAAAACCTGCCGCTGCTGCAAGTTCCCGTTTATCTGAAGTTTTCTCTTTCCGTCTGAACATCCGAATTCCCCTTTCATGTCCGATAAACTGCCAGCCCCACCTGTCGGTTCCCCGTCACTGCCGGGCAAACCATTCCAGAAGCCCCTGGCAGCCCAGGAAAATATCCTGATATGCTTTTTCAAAATTTCTGGTGTACCACGGATCCTCAATTTTAGCCGTCGGCATGTCCGTATATTCCATCAGATAATGTATTTTTCCTTCCGGATCGCCGCCCAGGATTCTGTTCATATAGTACATGTTTTCTTCATCCATGCCAAGGAACAGATCATAATTTCCGTAATCTTTTTTCTTCAACTGCCTGGCCCGGTGGTCTCCGACCGGAACCCCGTGGTTTTCCAGCGTTTTCCGCATGGGCGGGTAGATTGGATTTCCGATTTCCTCCATGGACGTAGCCGCCGAATCAATCCAAAAGTCCTCTCCGCAGTCTTTGCTGTCCACCATCTCCTGCAGGATATACTGTGCGGAAACAGACCTGCAGATATTGCCGTGGCAAACAAAAAGTATCCTCGTCATAGAAAACTTCCTTCCTCAGACGCCGCAAAGTGCCGTGTTCTGCGCTCTTTTGCGGGATTTCTTCTTCTCTTTTAAATGTACACCATGAGCCGAAAATTCCGGTAGTAAGGCCTTGGGCGGCAGTGTGCGGCGGGCTTCAGTAGTCAGAACGTAGTAAAACAGACCCGCTTTACTACCCAAAAACGAGGCACGG
>CACVSR010000170.1 GCA_902756775.1 uncultured Lachnospiraceae bacterium
TCTGCTTCCACAGAAGGCATCTGTCTCCGGCCAGCTTGTTTTCCCTTGTCCGTTTAACAGCATCCGTATAATAAATGTCTTCATCATACGGAACCTCCTCTTCGCGGAGAAAGTCATTATAGATGCGGATGAACTCATCGTAGGATACATTTTCCGTACAGTACTTCCGTACGACATATTCCTCCAGGTCTGCCCGGTTTTTATCAACCCACCGGCCATCCAGAAACAGCTTGTTGCGGTTCAGATAGTTCTTGATTCGCAGGCGGAAACCGAGGTCCATGTTGTGATAATCATCAGGGGCCTCCTCAAGGTCCTTCTGCCCTCGTTTGGATCCGCTCAGTTCCAGATAGTTAAAGATCTCCCTGCTTATGCCGAGCCATTTCTCCGCGTCTTTTCTGTCAAATGCATAGGTCTCAAAAAAGTACCGGTAATAGTCTTCGTCAAACCATTCCAGCCCGGTTTTCGTCTGGTAGATGTTTCTGATTTTCCGGACATCCCTGCTGATGATCTGGCGGACGCGTTCCCTTGTAAGATCATATCCGGCAGCAATACCCTCCAGCGTCTCTCCGGCGAGCTTCTTTCTGATGATATCTTTGGTCCTGTCCTCAATATCCGGACAGGATGCCAGATATTCTTCAAATTTCGGATAGACCCTGTAACAGCGGAAATCCACGTATTCCAGTTTTCCTTCTGCAATCATGGCGCCGAGGATCCTTTTCAGCTGCTCATCGGAAATCTGCTCCGGAATCTCCGCCTTTTCCCGCAGTTCCCGCAGACTGTATCCGCCGAAACCGATCCGGTTAAACGCTTCATTTATGATTCCGGCAACGACAGCATCATCCCAGAGCACACTGTCGTCACCGCTTAAGGCCGCTTTGATACGGACCTCGTTTTTCGCCATATAAGCATCGATAAACGCCAGTATTTCTTCCGCCGTCTTCGTCCCCATCTGCGGGAAGTCCCACAGTTCCTTTTTCGTCAGGAAAATGAAATCGCTGATTTTGAAATGCCCCTGCCTCTTGAGCGCATTTTTGGCGCGGGCGGGAAGATCAAGGGAGTCCAGCTCCCCGTCATTTGCCTGTACGAACTGCAGAATCCTGTCATGATTTGCCTCGCTGTGCAGCATGTTCCGAAGCATTTCGTCTTTGTTCTTTTCGACTGCCTCGTGCTTTCCCTTCAGGGATGCAAGGATATCGTCCTTCTTCTCTTCAAGAAACTGCCGACATCTGCCCGCGATCTCTTCCGCGCACTGCGGATCCATCCGCGGGATCTGCATTAAATCTTCAGCCGTCATAAAGACAATCTGATGCATCCCGGTATATCCGTTCAGCAGAAGATGATTGTAGGCTCTTGCGGACAAAAGCTCGAGGGAACCGGTTTTAATATCATTTTCCTTAAGCCATAACCGGATAAAGGACTTTCCTTCATCGGTTTTTGCCCAGGCCTGATAGTCCTCCGGAATATCAGGAAGCTCCGCTTCCGCATCCTCCTCCGGCTCCGGAAGTCCGCCTTCCGCAGCATATGCCTTGTATTCCTCGATCTTCTGAAGGATCTCGTCAACGGATTTCTTCCCGAGATTACGGACTGCCGTCAGGGATTCCCACGTCTGGGCAAGCATTTCCCCGACAGTATTCACGCCTGCACGGTGCAGACCATTGGATGCCCGCACGGAAAGACCGATATCATTTATACTGATTGCTCTTACATCCATATACACACCTGCCGATCACAGTAATCCCTTAAACGTCTCCGCGATCCGGATCAGTTCCCCGAGCTCCGCTTTCAGGCTTTCTTTCTCCTCGGTATTCATTCTGTCAAAGAACCTTGTGTCCACATCCATCAGAAGGGAAATGCTTTTCGCAACATTCTCCGACGGCTTCTCCTTCAGTTTCTGTGAGCGGGAGCGCAGAAGAGCGCGTTCCATAGAATCTGCCAGTTTGTCTGCAATATCCGTATTCTCCGCTGCAAAGCGGTCAATATCCTCCTTGCCGTGAACTTCCGTTTCCGCCAGTTTTTCCCGGATCACAGCATCCCGGTTCTTCTGGTCTTCAAAGTATTCTTTGTAGGCGTCGTTCCGGACAAGACCGTTGATATCACGGATAAACTTTCTCTGATCCGGAATTGCCTTCATCAGAACATTATTAAAAGCAATTTTCTTGAGCTCTTCTTTCTCGTCATCGTCTAGTTTTCTGAGCGGCGGCATCATTTCCTGGAACAGACTGTACACCTGATATTCCCTGGCAACGTGATACTGTTCAGGCAGCCCGATATAATCAAGAAACTCACAGATCACCTCGGCAATGGCAATCCGCTTTTTCACATCCGCCAGGGGCTCGTTCGTACTTGAAGCGTATTCATTGACCGTAAGAAGCTTTGTCTGCACAACATCCCGGTAGGTTCCGATGGCAAAATCGATCATATCGTAATCAACCTTCTTCTCCTCACCGTGCTGAATCGCCAGCTCCAGAAGCTTGATCTGCTTCTTGTCTTCACGGATATCCATATCCA
>CACVSR010000171.1 GCA_902756775.1 uncultured Lachnospiraceae bacterium
GATGCCTTTGTAGCAATGAGAAAATATATATCATCTAATTTAATTGAGCAAAAGTATATTAATGATTTGGTATTGGAAGCCTTTGACATTACAAATGGATGAAATGCAGATAAGGGGGATTTAGCGTAATGGGAATTTTTAAAACGGAAGACTGCCCGATTTGCGGAACACCAACAGGAGCTATGTCGAAAAGCTCCGCAAAATATAATGGGCTGTATGTATGTCAGGACTGCGCGAAAAAGCTGTCGGCAAATAAGATTTCACTGATCAGACTGAAAAAATATCCATTAGAGGAATTACAGAAAATTGTAAATGCAGAGACAGAGAAAAAGGAAGAACATGAGGCCGAAGTCGAGGCATTCTCTGCCACCAAAGAGATAGGAAAATTTATTCTATTTGATGATGTGAATAAGAAATTTGCCATTCCCAAAACAAGCCTTACGGGAAAGATTCGAGATATGAAAATTTTCGATTATTCGTCCATTGTTGAGTACGAATTGCTGGAAGATGGGAACAGTATCGAAAAAGGTGGTGTGGGACGGGCAATTGTTGGCGGCGCGTTATTTGGCGGGGTAGGTGCTGTTGTAGGAGCAACCACAGGCCATAAGCACAAAGCCACCTGTTCAAAGCTCCAGATTAAAATCACTCTGAATGACATATCTATGCCGGTGGTGTATGTTAATTTTATTGAAGCTGAGACCAAGAAAAATGGGGCTTTATACAAGATGATTTATCCAATGGCGCAGGAAGCACTGTCTGTTCTGAGTATTATTACAAAGTCCCAGGAACAGGGAAATACGGCAAATACGGAAGGCGTTTCCGAGGCTGACGAAATATTAAAATTTAAAAAGCTGCTTGATGCAGGAATCATTACGCAAGAGGAATTTGATCTGAAGAAAAAGCAGCTTCTGGGAATATAAAACGAATCTCTGTTAAGAGCATATCTTTGTCCCTGATGATCTGATCGGATTGTCAGGGGCTTTTTCTGTTATGGAGCCGGTTCCGGTTCTTTTCCAAAAACTTTTTTATTATTTCACACGCGCGATGTGCCGCGTCCACAGCAAATCGATGGAAGAAAAAGTAATAACTCTTTCATCGATCTTTGACAAATGGATAGACAGCACTCAGAAGTTCCGCACAGGAAAAGCAACACGTATTCCGCCGCCAGGATCCGGCAAGCCGGGGAGCGATCTACGGAGATGCAGAACGGTTCGACAGAGGACCGATTGCGATGATGTTCTCGTGATGAGAGGAGATTAACCTGTGCAGCATAATGATACTTCCGTAATTCGCGGCCTGGCCATAATGAAGGCGGGGAGGAGTAACGATCCTATGGTCTGAGTGTTCCCGACCGAGTCCGGGGCGCGGGCAGCAAATAGGACAAGAACAACATCAGTATTTCACACTGATTAACAGTGAAAACTATGTGGCGGAATCAGTAAGCGGTTCCGCCATATCCTTTTGCTGTTAAGCAAAATTTTCCGACCTGCCTTTGTCCACACCACTGGCCGGATCGGAGAGAAAACAGATGACAATTGTTTGTGAAGGAGAAGCTTATGAAATACATTGCAGTCATTCTGATTGCGGCCGGTGTCCTGAACGCCTTTTTCATGTGGTGCATCTGCTCCGTAGGCGGAAAAGCGGACTGGGAGCAGGAAGAAGAAATGAGAAAGCGGGCGAACCAAGGAGAGGCGGAAAAGAATGAATAAAACGACAGTCAGATATGCGGAAGACCGGCCTGAGGACTGCCGCTTCTGCTACTGGTGGGGAGGCCGGAACAGGAAATGCCTTCTGGGTGAGGAAAACTGTTATTATCTGCTTCCAACGAAGAAGCCGGAATCAGAAAGAAACCGATGCGAGGGATGCCCTTATGGGCGGGCAAATCCCTGCATCGGTTTTTGCATGAAGGAGATTCTGAAGGGAACTCGGAGAGCGCAGGAGGCGGATGCCCATGAAAGAGGATAACAGGCTTGTCTGCTACAGGCTTTTGATGAGCCAGAGTTCCGGGAGCAGTCTGGAATTAAGCGAAGATGCTTTCTGCTGGGGATGCAAAAACCACAGGCCGGGCTTTAAGTACCGGTTCTGTGCTTTTGTTGAATGTCAGGAAATCAAGGGCATGACAACCTATTGGGAAAAATTCAGAGAGGAGGGCTGATCAATTGAAAAGTAAAAAATCAATCGAGGCTGCCTGAGGAGAGAGGAGGTGATGAATGTTGGCTGTATTCCGCGTTGAGAAAAACAGAAATTATACAGTCATGTCAAATGTTCACCTGCGGGATCAGAACCTGTCTCTCAAGGCAAAGGGGCTCCTGTCACTTTTGCTGAGTCTTCCGGATGACTGGCACTACAGTATCCGGGGCCTTGCAAAGATATCGAAGGAGAGTCCGGACGGGATCAGCTCCGGATTAAAGGAGCTGGAAAAGGCCGGGTACCTTACCAGAAGACAGATCCGGGGAGAGCATGGACGCATGGGC
>CACVSR010000172.1 GCA_902756775.1 uncultured Lachnospiraceae bacterium
TTCCATTTGAGCAGGCATTCGGCGTTTTGTCCGTGAAACTGCCGGAGAAGCTGCCGACAGCCTATATCAACGCGCTGGCGATTCAGCTCTGATGTTATAGTATAATTCCTATAGCGAGTATCGAACAGTCTGTAGGGAGTTTATTATGCTGAATTGTATTGTGGTCGCTGTAGGTGGAGCCTTGGGCGCGGTGGCAGTAAATGCGGCGCAGAAGCTGGTGTGAACCCCTGGTCAGAACAATATTCCAAGCAGGATGCACAGCTGGGTGATGCCGTTTACCATCTGCTCTCTCCAGTTTGCCGATGCGTCTCTGCTGTTCAGATGCCGGGCAAACCAGAACATAATCAGAACGCCCGACATTCCCGCAAGAAAGAAGATCAGAGATGGCAGCGCGGTCATATGATGCCATACCGCAGCGGCAGACCAGCGGCTGCGGTCGATGAACAGAGCAAGAATCGTCAGGGCAAATCCGCCGGGCATGAAAAGCCGCATCTGATGGTTCAGAAAAGGGAGATCCTTTTTCTTTAGTGCAATCACAAATTTCCAGGCAGTCTTCAGTGCTCCGGCAAGTATAACCAGTATGGTTCCAGTCCGGAACAGAACACTGGGAAACCGGAGCGCCAGAATGCCGGCACTGATGCTGAAAAAGAGTACAGGCAGGCAGTCCATCCATGCCATGGTCAGACTGAAGCCTTCCGGAACTCTGGAATCAAGCGACTGCTCTTCTTGTTCTGACCGGCGATTCTGTGATGTGGAAGCCTGCTGATTTGATTTCATATTTTTTTCCTACATGGGTTCCTTATGCAACCAGCCATTTATGTCTCTTCACGGAGTATAACGGCAGGAAGGGAATCATGATCGGTGTTGTGGATTTGTACTTCTGATATTCCGGGTCATTACCATAATTTTTATCCTGACGAATCTCCAAGCGGCGCGCTCCGCCAAACATCACATAAATAATGCCGGCATAGCCAAGAATGGCGCAGATCCACTCCGCTGCGGTGTGATACACATTCAGTCCGGACACAAAGACCCCGGTCCAGAAGACCATCTCTCCAAAATAATTGGGGCAGCGCACCATATGGAACAGACCCGTATCGACAAAACGTCCCGGATTTTTCTTCTTGGCATGGTTTTTCTGCAGATCAGCGGTGGATTCCAAGAGCAGGCCGACTGCGGAGATCAGAAAACCAGTCAGGCAAAAAGCATCCGTTCCCTTCTGATTTGCCAGCCTGAACAGAATGGGGGAAGTCTCCAGAACATAAAGAAGCGCCGCGGAGATCCAGATGCCAATTTTGGCGGCAAAGGATACGCTGTTGTTCTCCTTCACTTCGCCTTTCATCCGGCGGTGATATGCTGTTTTCAGATCACGGTATGCAAGATATCCGGAAAGCCGGCATCCGTAGGCAATGAGCAGTACGCTTTGCAAAATCGTACCAGTCGTGAGGCTTCCGGAAAACAGAACCAGGAGACCTGCGCCGATAAGGGCGACTGCAGTGCCATATCCTAGGGAAATGAACCATACATATTTCCGGAACCCGCAGGAGCTGGCGATCAGAGCCAGAAGCAGCAGAATCAAAAACACTTTCATCTGAGCACCTCGGAATTGCTTCAAAATAGCTTGACAATGTGCGTTAATGAGAACCATATTTCATAATAGCGACAGATGTCGTTATTTACAATCGGTTTTACCTGAATACCCCGAAACTGCTACATTCTGAGGGAGGTGTCGCTTTTTTGAGAAGAAAGGATTTAGACCACAGTCTGATTCAGAACTGCGTGATGGAAGCACTTATGCAGCTTATGAAAACGAAGAACTATACAGAGATTTCGGTCGGGGAAATCGCAGCCCGTGCCGGTGTTCACAGAGCAACCTTTTACCGGCATTTCACGTCTAAGGATGATGTTCTTCGCTGCTGCCTGTCACGGATGCTTAAGGAGGCGGAAGAGGACAGGGATCTGCTGCACACGGATTTTTCCGCCTTTATTCGCCCGGTCTTTCAGACATTTTATGAAAACAGAACGCAGATGCTTTTTCTCAATCGAGCCGGGCTTTCCGGCCAGCTCCTTGATGTCTTAAAGGATTATTTTCAGTTTGATGCGATACCCGACATAATGACAGAGAATCCGGCAGAGGAGGCTGATACGGGATGTGGCGCCGGAAAGGTCAGAGTCAGCACAAACGCAGAAAAATACCGGATGGCGTACCGCATCGGCGGAATATACTCGTGCCTGTTACTCTGGTTTTCTCATGATATGCAGGAGACGCCGGAGGAGATGACGAAGATAGCAGTTTCCATGTAGCACTAAAAGCACGGGCTGGTGATATCGCCAATGTCCAGATCTGGGAGAAAGTCTATGTGGGTGTTCCCGCGGTGCCACAAAGAACGCGGCAAGGGGGAATGAAGTGTATAGCCAATATCTGGTATAGAACAATATAGTGCTATGA
>CACVSR010000173.1 GCA_902756775.1 uncultured Lachnospiraceae bacterium
GAATGGCTGGCGGACCATGTCGGGGAGGTGTTCGACGCTACAGTGTCCGGCGTCACAAAGAAAGGCGTGTTCGCTACGATCCGGGGTGTCATGGAAGGCATGATCCCGATGCGCGCGTTTGGGGACAGCATGATGTCGGACGAGAACGGTTTTTCGGCAACGGACGAGTGGAGCGGACGCCGTATCTATGTCGGCCTGCCGGTTCGGATCCGGGTCCGGGCCGCTGATCCGGCCAAAAAGCAGGCGGACTTCGATCTGCTGGGCTTTCCAGCTGCCTGATGCCGAAAACCCCATCTCGACAAAGAAAAAGCCCGGCTGCTGGATTTCAGCTGTCGGGCGTGTGCTTTGCCAGAGTAAGCGGAGACCGACACAGCACGAGCAGAATGTGTCCGGATGCTCATCGAAGAGCATCCGGATTTTTCATGTACAGCCGGATCCGGGCCGCTGCCTGTCCTGTTCGCCCCAGACGTCCCGTTTCCTCATGACGTTCTGCCTGTCCTCTGCCATACGCCGCCAGTCCGATCTTATCGCATTCCGGTCCGACCAAAACGACGGGATGCCGCTGCGGTTCTTTCCCGGACGGGTAACCGGGCCCATCACCCTTCCGAATCCTTTCATGAAGTTTCCGAAATCCATATTTTCCTCCTTCGGGTCATGCCTTTTGGTACTTTCAGTATAGCATCTTGTCCCTACCGTTTCCTTTCTGGAAATGCGTCCTTCCCCTTCACATTGTGCCGTTTTTCTCCATTTCTCCGAAAACGGATCGAATCGCGAAATCCCGCATACTGGTTCTGTAAGCATTAATCCGCACAGGGCCACGCTGGCCCGGAAAGGAGAAGACAAGTGACACCGGAACAGATTCGGCACAACCGCATTCTCTGGGCGATCACGATTTTCGCCCTCATTCTTTTCTGCGTCGGCCTTTTTTCACTCTGGTTCGCGCCCGCCCCGGATGAGCAGCCTCTCTGGCCCGCTCTCGGGGCGATGCTCCTCTCAACCGGATGGTTGACCTGTTTCTGCGCGGCAAACCAGCTGTGAGCTTCTAGTTTCCCCATCTCCCTCCCATTTCTCCGGAAACGGAGCGGTTTCCGGTTTGGTGCGACAATCGCCCTATCGCCAAGACAGGGACGCAAAGGAGGAGGGCAAATGAGATTTTTACAGACGATCCGCCTGCTGATCATGATCGCCGTCGCGCTGTGCATGCTGTCGTATTACGGGCAGAAAGCCGGAGCGGACAGCTGGGTGCAGAGCGCGGCGTCGCGCTGGACGGCGGCCGTCGAACACACGGCCGACCGGCTCTCGCACGCCGACGTGCTGATGCCGGACGTAGGTTAAGCAGGTCTTTTTTTGAGAGGAGGGAAGCATCGTGTCAGCCGATATTTTGTCAGGGGAGAATGGCGCAAGCCTCAACACCACGCTTACGCAGCGGGAGCGTGAGTATCTGCAGGCCGTGCTCGCGCCGCTGCCTGCGGTGCGCTATGTCCGCAAATGTACCGTCTCGGCCGCAAAGGAACGTCTGCTGGTCGATTTCCGGGACTCGAATGTTCCGCTGACGTTTCCGCCATTCCGCACAGGAGCGCTGTATGCGGGGATGCGGGCGCATCATCTGTACCGCCCGCAGGATCTGGGCCTTTCGCTACCGCCGCGCGGCCGCTGCGCGGTCCGGGAGGGTTCATCCGCTGTGAAGGGCGTATTGTGAAATGTGCGGTACACATTGCCCTCGGGATCGATATGGATGGAAAAAAGATGTGATCGGCATGTATGTCGGTGAAAATGAAGGTGCGAAATTCTGGCTGTCTATTATTAACGGATTGAAAAACCGTGGTGTGCGGGACATTCTGATCGCCTGTGAGAATGGACTGAATGGTTTTCCACAGGCAATCGAAGCAGTTTATCCAAAGATTGAGATCCAACAGTGTATCATTCACCAGATCCAGAACACCACGAATTATGTATCCTACAAAGACCTGAAAAAACTTATGGCAAATTTAAAAATGGTTTATGCAGCACCTGATGAAGCTGTAGCCCTGGAGGAATTAGAATCTTTTGGTGAAAAATGGAACAGCAAATATCCGAAGATCTATAAATCCTGGAGCGAACGCTGGGCTACACTTTCCGCTTATTTTAAATATCCCAATGAAGTGCGGAAACTCATTTATACAACTAATGCGATTGAAGGATTCAACCGGCAGCTGCGTAAAGTCACCAAAAGCAAGACTGTCTTTCCAAGCGATGACAGCCTTTTAAAAATGCTCTATCTGGCTACCATGGACATCACTAAAAAATGGACTGGACGCCACAGGGGCTGGTCCCAGATACGAGCCCAGCTGGAAATCTACTTTGAAGAACGGCTGGAAAAAGCAGAATTCTAGGGAAATCTATTTGACATGTGCATTTATACCTGTATAATGCAGATAGAGCAGAGAACCAAAAT
>CACVSR010000174.1 GCA_902756775.1 uncultured Lachnospiraceae bacterium
TTAGCGGTATTTCCGCTAAAAGCGACCGGATCAAAGAGAGGTCAGAGGCGGAAAATGCCCTGCAGGCCTGCCGGAATGAAGCCAAAGCACAGGTCCTCTCTTCCGTCCGAAAGGAAAAGACAGAAAAACCGCCGGCCCTCTATGACCTGACTTCCCTGCAGCGCGACGCCAACCGGATCCTCGGATTCACAGCCCAGCAGACACTGGATTACACCCAGAGCCTGTATGAGAAAAAGCTGGTCACCTATCCCAGGACCGACAGCCGGTATCTGACGGATGACATGGCGCCGGCACTTCCGGAATGGCTGACAAAAACAGCCCGTGCCTTCGGCCTCACGGATTTCTATATGGATCCGTATAACGAAGCCCAGAAGAATCAGATCAGCCAGGTGATCAACAGCAAAAAGGTCTCCGACCATCACGCCATTATCCCGACAAAAACCTGTGCGGATACCGATCTGTCCGGTCTTCCCTCCGGTGAAATGCGAATCCTGATGCTGATCGCCTGCCGCTTTCTCACAGCTGTCTCCGAACCGCACCGGTACGCAGAAACAAGGCTTACGCTTTCCTGCGGCGGTCGGGAATACACGGCCAAAGGGAAAGAAGTCCTGTACGAAGGATGGAAACAGATCGAGAGGCATTTCCGGCCGGCTGCAAAGGATGACAAAGACGGAAATTCCCTGCAGAGCCTGCCGGAGGAGATCCGGGAGGGCATGACACTCCCGGTCCAAAAGGCAGAGGTGAAAGAAGGAAAGACAACCCCGCCGAAACGTTTTACGGAAGACACTATGCTGAGCTCGATGGAATCCGCCGGCGCAAAAGAAATGCCGGAAGAAGCAGAACGCAAGGGCCTCGGTACGCCGGCTACCCGCGCTGCCACGATTGAGAAGCTGGTGCAGAAAGGCTTCCTCACAAGACGCGGGGATAAGAAGACCAAATATCTGGTGCCGACGGACTGGGGCATTTCCCTGATCACAGTCATGCCGGAGCTCATCCAGTCTCCGACGCTGACGGCGGACTGGGAGCAGAAGCTTGTGCTCATCGAGCGCGGCGAGTATGACCCGTCGGCATTTATGCAGGAAATCGAAGACATGATCAGCACACTGGTAAAGACCTATGAGGTCGTGAAAGGAGCGGACGTTTTGATGAGCGGAAAGAAAGTTATGGGAGCCTGCCCGCACTGCGGCGCGGAGGTGATAGAAAGGCAGAAGGGGTGGTTCTGCAGCAACAAGGAATGCCGGTTCGTTCTCTGGAAGGACAACCGGTATTTTACAAAGATCGGCAAACATCTGACCGGCCAGATGGCGGAGAAACTCCTCCGGGACGGACGCATCCGTCTCAAAGACTGCAAGAGCCAGAAGACCGGAAAGACTTACAATGCGGATCTTCTGCTTTCCACCGAGGACGACGGCCGCGCGGTATTCTCCATGGAATTTGAGAAGGGAGGCGGCAGAAATGAGCGAAAGAAACGAACATGAGCACAGCATCCGGTTTATTACCACAGACTATGAGGAACTCTTCCGGATCCCGGACGGCGGCACGGTGCTGGTGACATTTCCGGACCGGCAGTTCGCGGAGAAATGCAGCTATATCGATGATTACCACATGAAGGTCGGGACTTCCGTCTATCACATCTGTCAGTATGCAGAAATCCTGAAGCAGAACGGCGGGCGGTGTGCTCCGGAGCCAGAAACAGAACTTGCGAAGGCCGCCTGGCAGCTCGGTCACAGGGAATACCTGCTGTTGGAGCGCACGGATGCCGGCTTCCGCTATGAGATCCTCACGAAGGATTTCCTGTCCCGGACGCAGGGACAGCTGGACCGTCCGGAATGGACCATGAACCAGGCACGGGAATATGTTCTTGATCTGACAGGGCTGGATCACCGAAGCCGGTTTGCGGTCTCCTATGACATGGTGAAACAGAAATCCAGAGATGTGCTGAAATCTTCAGATGTGCGGAATATTGAATGGGAAGATTCGAAGTACTATCCCGGGATGCGTACTGCTGAGCATACGCTGACCTGTGAGATCCGCGGGGAGCCGTTTCGTCTGACCTACGAAGTCTCAAAACATGATGACGGCGAGGGTTTTGTCATTCACTCTGACGGGAAGGATATCTGGGATCTCATGCCTGAGCCGGAACTGGAAAAACTGGAGTTCACGCTCTCCCGTGCTGTGACATTTGGCCATTGGAAGAAGGATATCGACCAGGCAGAAACCATCGAGGCAGTGAGGGATGTCCGTTACGGGATCTGGGAAACGGAGAATCTGAACCTGACCAGAGACCAGATCCGGGAACTGCACGAAATGATTGACCGCAAGGAGGAAACTCTTACCGCAGCGATGAAAAAGGAATCTGTCCTGAAACAGCTGGGGGAAACGAAACCGGAAAACGGG
>CACVSR010000175.1 GCA_902756775.1 uncultured Lachnospiraceae bacterium
CCACTCTGCCACGGGGATCATTGTCATTGAGCTGAATCACCGGCAGGTCGATTTCACACCGGATCTCGTGGTCATAGCCCAGATACTCATCAATATTGGCCGCTGCCACTTTGCCGCCGGCAATGGCCTGAATAACAGTGGCCGGTCCGGTCACACAGTCTCCGCCGGCAAAGATGCCTTCCGCATCCTTGACATCCGCGGAATCCAGCGCGTCAATTGTCCCTCGGTGCACCGGAATGCCGAATTCCTGGAAGGCGCTGGAGTCAATACCCTGGCCGATGGCCACCAGCACCCGGTCGCAGGCCCAGCGCTCTTCTGCGCTGTCTGCCGCTTCCGGCGCCGGGCGTCCGCCCCGGATGGCCCCTACTTTCTGCGGCTGTACCCAGAGGGCAGCCACCCTGCCTTCCGCGTCTTTTTCAATCCGCATCGGCGCATAGAGTAAAATTTTAGTTGGCAAAAACAAAAAGAAGAGGCCGAAGCCCCTTCCATATCATACAGAAAACCATTAGTATTTATTTTGCTAAGAATACATACGAAAGGATCTGTATGATGAATACTATGATAGAGGAAAAGGGCGTAACTTTCAAGGAATTAGAGCAGGAGATTTTCAGATTTGTTTGCGACCTTGGCGTCGCACTGACCCAAGAGATACTCCAGCAGTATGATAAATACCTGCATGACAGCAGAGATACATCCGAACTCCGTGACAAAGGGACGCGCCACACATCTATCAAAACGGTCTATGGAGACGTGCCTTATGACAGGTATGTGTACAGGACCAGGGATGAGTATGGTGAAAATCACTATGTCTATCTGTTGGATGAAAATCTGAAGATGAACCGTGTCGGCCTGGTTTCAGAGAATTGTGTGGAACTCATGGTTTCATCCATCACAGAGATGTCCTATCGGAATTGTGCCAACAAAGTTTCCGACATGACAGGGCTCCCCATCAGCCATACCGGTGTGTGGAATATCATACAGACTCTTGGAGAAAAACTGGAAAATGATGAGAGGGAACTTGTTGCAGCTAATAAGAAACAAGAAGTAAAAGGCGAAAAAGAAGTTCCAGTGTTGTTTGAAGAAGCTGATGGTGTATGGCTGAATCTTCAGGGAAAAGATCGAGAAAAACGGCATTTCCCAAAAGCGGAAATGAAAGCAGCAATCGCCTATGATGGTTGGAAAGCGGAGGGAAACGACCGCTACTCTCTTGATGGAAAAGTTGTGACTGCCGGATTTGAGAAGGCTTCCGAATTCCAGAAAAAAAGAGAGGCGATGATCGCTGCCGAGTATAACCTCGATGAGGTTCAGTTACGCTTCCTGAATGGTGACGGAGCTTCCTGGATCAAGAAAACGCAGGATAAGGAAACGGTGTTCCAGCTGGATCCGTTTCACAGAAACCAGAGTATCCGGAAAAACCTGCCCCATGCAAAAGCAATCCATGATGTTATGGAAATGCTGCGTGAGAATAAGGTGGCGGAAACTTTTGCTTATCTTGAAATATATCGTGACAGCCTGGACGATGATGAATCCATAAAGAAGGTGGAAGAAGTGATCAGCTACTTCCGTTCCAACAGGGATGGCCTACTGCCATATCAGGAGCGTGGGCTGGAAATCCCGGAAAGCCCGGAAGGACTTATTTATAGAAAAATGGGGACGATGGAGAACCATATCTGGAGCGTCATAGCCAGGAGAATGAAGCATAACCATACCAGCTGGAGCATCAAGGGCGGTAACCATCTGGCAAAGATCCTGGCGAAGAAATGTTCCGGAAAGCTTTATGAAGTAACGGAGCAGCTGAGAATACCGATATTTGAAAAAGAGAAACTGGAAGAAATCAAAGGAGATATCCTGCAGGCAGGCCAGATCAGGAAGAAGATCGGAAAGGGATACGAATACCCGGTTATTGGCCATATGACTGCGTTAGAAGGGAAGACATCCGGGGAACGGGGAAAACTTTTGGCCATGGCAGGATTTTAAACAGTTCCGGAAGTTATAATGGTGTGCAATGAAAAACGATAGCGAGGCTTTCGTAGGGAGCTGCATGCTAGCAGCGAAGGCGGGCGCATGTTTGAGCCCAAAGGGCGAGTTCGCGCAGGAGCCTGGGCGAAAAAGCGCATGCAGCGAGCAGAAAACACAGCGTGTTTTCATACACACCTTATAAAGACGGAACGTACGGTTGAAATGTATGAGTGGGTTGCCAACGATTACTTGACAGTATCGGCCGGAAAGCCTTCGGTTTCCAACGGTTGATTTCTGCGTTCAGCTGTGGTAGAATAGCACTTGTTTTATGCGGATCAATATCCGTGAAGGCATTTTGACAGAGACAGACCGG
>CACVSR010000176.1 GCA_902756775.1 uncultured Lachnospiraceae bacterium
AACTGCCGTTTTTCTTTGCATTCTCCATTGCCAGGAGCAGTTCTTCGTTTTTAAAGAAGTCCCCGTCCTGTATGGCCTTGGTGATACGGGTCAGATCCTGATAGACAATCCGTCCGGCGCCCATATTCATATGGCCGACCTCCGAATTCCCCATCTGTCCCTCCGGCAGGCCGACTGCCAGACCGCTGGCCTGTCCCTGCACGTAAGGACACTCTGCTTTCAGCTTATCCATAACCGGCGTATCCGCCTCCGCGATTGCGTTATGCTCTCTCTTCGGGTTCTCTCCGTATCCGTCTAATATCATCAGTACAGTAGGTTTTTTGCTCATGATTCTCTCCTTCTGTCTATACTTTCCGGCAAATATGCCGGAATAAAAGATTTCTTTCACTCGCCGTCAGACGTATCATACCCAGTCCTATCCGAAATTTCAAGTACAGGTTTCCAACCGGAGTCCGTTCTGTGCTATACTGTTGAACAGATTTACAACCGACAGACACGACGGACGCCGGACCCGGCTGTCCCGCACACATGCAGCGCCCAAACCTGCGGGGAGGCAGACATCCATGCTGGATACCACAACGACTCTTTATAAGCTGATTATTCTCTATACCCTGGGAAAGGTTAATTTTCCCATGACCAATTCGCAGATCACCAACCTGATGCTGAGCGAGGACTATACACGGTATTTCCAGCTTCAGGAAATTCTGCAGAATATGATTGATTCCGGACTGGTCAAAACAGAGGTTCACAATCACACCACCTATTACAGCCGGACAGAAAAAGGTGCAAAAACAGTGGAATATTTCAAGGGGGAGATTTCCCCGGAAATCCGCAGGGACATCTCGAACTACCTGGTTCTCCATTCCTATGAGATGCGCAGCGAATCGTCCTGCATGGCAGACTATTACCGCTCCGCGGACATGGATTACACGGTCAGCTGCAGGGTCCGGGAGGGAAACACCACGCTGATTGAGATGAAGCTCAGTGTCCCGACGGAAAAAGCCGCACAGACGCTGGCAGAAAACTGGAAAGCCAAAAGCCAGGAGGTCTATGCGGCAGTTATGAATCTGTTGATGTGATAATTACAGTGTCTACAGTCCGACGCCGCATATGCCTGCATACATGTGGCGGATGGCCTGATTGACCTATAATTATACTTTTGTCATCCATTTATTCTTCTGGGTGTATTTTTCCGAAATACTCCCGGATTTTCTGTTCGTACCCGTTTTCCGTAGGCTCATAAAACCTGGAGCCGAGAATCTCGTCCGGAAGATACTGCTGTTCTACATAATGATTCGGAAAATCATGCGCGTATTTGTAGCCCGTGCCGTGCCCCAGCTTTTCATGGCCGCTGTAATGCGCGTCCTGCAGATGAGCGGGAACGGTTGTCTGTACGGACTGAACCGAGCGGAGAGCGGCGAACACCGCCTCGGTACAGGCATTGCTCTTCGGCGCGCTGGCCACATAGATCGCCGCCTGGGATAGGATCAGCTTAGCCTCCGGCATTCCGATTCTCTCCACCGCCTGTGCCGCGGAGACGGCAACCACCAGTGCCATCGGATCCGCATTGCCCACATCTTCCGCTGCGCAGATCATTATTCTGCGGGAAATGAACCTGATATCCTCTCCCGCATAGAGCATTTTCGCGAGATAGTACACCGCCGCATCCGGATCGGAACCACGCATGCTCTTAATAAAGGCGGAAATCGTATCATAATGCTGATCTCCCGTTTTATCGTAGCGCACCACCCGCTTCTGGATGCACTCGGAGGCTGTTTCCAGATCAATGTGTATCTGCCCGTCCTCCGACGGCTCTGTCGTCAGGACTCCCAACTCCAGGGCATTCAGCGCCTCTCTGGCATCTCCTCCGGCAATATCCGCCAGAAAATCCGCCGCGTCCGGTTCCAGAACCGGATGAAGGCTTCCCATTCCCCTCTCTTCATCCTTCACGGCGCGCTCCAGAAGCGTCCGTATATTCTCCTTTGACAGCGGCTTCAGCTCGAAAATGACCGACCGGGAGATCAGGGCGGAATTCACCTCAAAGTACGGGTTCTCCGTGGTGGCGCCGATCAGAATGACCGTTCCGTCCTCCACAAACGGAAGCAGATAATCCTGCTGGCTCTTATTAAAACGGTGAATCTCGTCGATGAACAGGATCGTCTTTTTTCCGTACATTCCCATCCGGTCACGGGCGTCGTTTACCGCGGCCTCCATTTCCTTTTTTCCGGAGGTCGTCGCGTTCAGCTGCGTAAATTCCGCGCTTGTGGTATTGGCGATGACCCTGGCCAGTGTGGTTTTTCCG
>CACVSR010000177.1 GCA_902756775.1 uncultured Lachnospiraceae bacterium
AGATGACTCAATTTTACCACAATTCAGTGAGGAGTTGTTTTTGGTTTTTGATAAAAAAATGCCGTATTTATGCGGCTTCTGGAGTTTCGCAATTAACTAGGCATGCTCACTCCCAGAAAGGAAATAAAACGCAGAAGATAGTCAATCCATTTATTCTGAAAGACGGCGCACAGGATTCCCAGCGGCACAGCGATCAGTATGGTAAGCAAAACGGTAGAGACAGTCAGAATGACCGTGTTCGGAAGACGGCTGGTCATTTCACTCCAGACAGATGTTTTGTAGTAATAAGATGTACCCAGATTTCCATGCACGGCACGATTCAGCCAGCGTCCATACTGAATCGGAAACGGGTCGTTCAACCCCATCTCTTCTTTGGTTTCCTCGACCATTTGTTTGTCGGGCTTTGCTCCGAGCCTGTCATAATAAAGAGTGACCGGGTCAGAAGGCGACAGATAGGTAAGGGCAAAGGTAAACAGCGATAGAAAAAACATAATCGGAATGATAAAAAGAATTCTCCCAATCAGATACTTTTTCATGGCACCCCCTCTTTTTTAAGACAAAAGAAAAAGACCGTTTCCGTAGAAACGATCTCTGACATTTAAACACGCAAAAGATACCTGCCCTTTAAAGACAGAAATGATTTGCTGTCAAAAAGCCATACACCGTGACCACCTTGACATGATTTACAAGCAGGTCTCCTGACTTATGGCTTCTTGCGGCACGCTTCCTTCCCATCCCTAAAGACAGTGGATAACCAGCGGACACATCCAATTACAGTTGCGAGACAGTACAGGTCTTTCACCTGTTTCCCTATTATCAGAAACTCCGATCCTTCTGACCGGCATTCCTGCACTTGTAAAAAGATATTCTGTTGAATCCCTTTCATTATATAACAGCATTATTTATTCTTGCAATAGCAGATATTTATTTCTTCATCCTCTGATGATCTCCCAGATTCCTCTAAAGAAATGGCCGTTTGCCATTTCTAACAGTCCCTTCATGAGGCCTCCCCTGATGCCTCCGGAGATCTGTATGCTCCGCAACGGGCTTCCCGCGGAAGATGCCATAAGCATTCTGAACTCCGGATTCTCATAATCCTTTTTACCGCCAAAGCCTTTTGCGACCGTAAACTCAATCGCCTTATACAAAATCTTCATGAGAAGTGAACTGTCTTTCATTTCTATGACCGTATTATCCATTGCGAAGGAACCTTTAGCAGGCGTTTCAGTGTAGATTTTTCCGCCCAGAGCCGACTCAAGATCTCTTTTCTCCGGAACTCCGGCACATGTCTGATACCAGCTTTCTTTCTGCCATACAGGCGCTGTCACCGCTTCTCCTTCTAAAGCAATCTGCTCCCGGAGGCAGATCTCCTCGCAGTTCTTTCCGACGGCAATCATGTAGGATCCGGAAGGAATCGTCCACCCATTCTGCCATATGGCAAAATCACGGTGATCCAATATAAATGCGACTTCTCTCTCCTCTCCCGGTTCGAGCCTCACCTTCTTAAAATGCCGCAGCTGCCGGATGGGTCTGTGAATGCCGTCCTGCGGCATTTCAATATAGACCTGGATAGTTTCCGCTCCTTTCACCTCTCCTGCGTTGCATACATGCAGGCTTGCCCTGAACAGAGGACTGCCTGCCTCCTTTTGTATTTTCTCAATCCTCAGCTTTGAATAGGAAAATTCCGTATAAGAGAGTCCATAGCCGAACGCCCAGCGCACCTTTGTCGCCGCCTTCTGATAATAGCGATACCCCGAATAAATCCCCTCCAGATAGAGTGCATCCTTTTCCTTACCGTAAAAGGATGACGACGGACAGTCCTCATATCGCACCGGCCATGTCTCTGCCAGTCTGCCGGAGGGACTTACCCTGCCATAGAGAAGATTTGCGATTGCCCTGCCGCCTGCCTGTCCCGGCAAACCCATGTAGAGGATTCCCTTTACCTTGTCTGCCCATGGGCATTCTACTACGCTGCCGCACAGCAGCACGACCACGGTATTGGCATTCGCCTCTGCTGCAGCTTCGATCATGCGGTTTTCTCCTTCCGGCATCCTCATGTCCATCCGGTCGAATCCCTCAGATTCATAATTTCCGGGAAGGCCGGCAAAAACCACAACCTTATCCGCTTCCAACGCCGTTTTCTTAACATCGGCAATCCTTTCATCCGTTGTATAGCCCTTTTCGTCACAGCCATCCGTAAAAATCGCATTCTTCAGATACGAGTCTGGCTGGCTGACCTGAAAAGCATTTATATGACTTGATCCGG
>CACVSR010000178.1 GCA_902756775.1 uncultured Lachnospiraceae bacterium
CTGCATATGGTTCTTTATATTCAGCAGAAATATCAACACTTACCTTCATGCCCTGGCCTCCTTTCTCTTGGATGATGCAATCATACAATATATCGAAAGTCCTGTCCTGACATTTGATGTAAGTGGCAAAAAACAGAAGGTGAAATGCATAATAAGATGTCAAACAGCCTCAGAACCGATCAAAATCATCCTGAGATGCCAGAGTGATTATGATGGTTATTTCTTGCCCTGCTCCTTCTCTGCATCCTTGAACCGATAGTAGTCTTCCATCTTCAGATTCAGGTGCATATACGAGTCAGGTTTTCGGTTGCTCAAGAGGCACACAGTCTCGACGTGAACGGTCATTCCAAACTGGTCGTAGGGTTTTGCATAAGTGAGCCGATACCCGTTTTCTGTCAGATATTTGATGTCCCTGGACAGCGTGGCCGGATCACAGCTGACATAGATAAGTTTTTCAGGCGATATCTGAAGAATTGTTCGCAGCAGTTCGGGATCACAGCCTTTTCGGGGCGGATCTACTACAACTACATCCGCACGTATATTTTTTTGACGAACCAGTTCCGGAACGACTTTCTCCGCTCTTCCCGTAAAGAATTCCGCATTATGAATATCATTCAGCTCCGCGTTTTTTCTGGCATCCTCTATAGCCTGCGGGACAATCTCTACGCCAATAACATGGGCAGCCCGGCGAGCCAGGTACAGCGAGATGGTACCGATTCCGCAATACAGATCCAGTACTGTCTCTGTACCGGCCAGCTCTGCCAGATCCAGCACTTTCTCATAAATTTTCTGTGTCTGTTCATGATTAACCTGATAAAAGGATTGAGAAGATATCTGATAAGTGACAGAAAACCCGTATTTCTCTGAGATCAGACGGTCAAACAGATAAGGTCTTCCCCAGATGCAGTCCGTCTTTTTCCCAAGAATAACATTTGTGTTTTCCGGGTTATAGTTAACGGACAGTCCTGTCAGGCGGCTGCCTGCCTCAAAAGAGCCGCCCGCATCTGTAAGTCTGCGTATCAGCTCATTTTTCCATTCTGTACGCAGTTTTTCACCTTTTTTCTTTTTTCCGCTTCTTTGAATATTTCCCGGATTTTTGTCATTCTTTTCCGGAGCAGTGCTGTTTATAACAAGACATATTAGGATTTCTCCGGTTGCTGTTCCCTTTCGAATCAGTACGTGCCGGACCAGTCCCTTTCCTGTGCGTTCATCATAGGCAGGTATATGTAAGTCCTGCATCCATTTCAGAATGACACTGATAACCGGGGCATTTTCTTCAGCCCCAAGCAGGCAGTCTCTGCAGGGAACAATCCTGTGAGAATGACCTGCGTAAAATCCTGCCACGGGCTTACCTTCCTTATCCATGCCGACCGGGAACTGAGCTTTATTCCGATACCGAAGTTTCTTCTGCATTCCGCTTATCGGCTCAAGCGGTGGATTCTGGATGCCACCGATTCTTGTCAGATCATCTTCGACCTTTTTCTGCTTCCATGCCAGCTGTGCCTCGTAGTTCATGAACTGCAGCTGACATCCCCCGCAGCTGTCTGCGCAGGGACATATCGGAACCACACGATCTGGTGAAGACTTCAGAATTTTTCTCAGCTTTCCGTACCCAAATGTTTTTCCGGCTTTTAGTATTAGGGTCTCTACTTCATCACCGGGAACCGTTCCGGGAACAAAAAGGGTATATCCGTCTGCGGTTCTGCCGATCCCCTCCCCGTGGCGGCCTAAATCAGTAACCTGCAGGGTAACGATTTCATTCTTTTTTTCAGAGTGCATTCAGGTCTCCCGTCTTTCGGAAATTCGATTCCAGCAATCGGTTAAAGCCAAACCACTCACTGTCAGGTTTCTGCATATTTGCTTTGAAGAGTTCGGTAATAAACTCCAGTCGTGCGTCTGCATTATCCGCCAGATTCAAGGCAAGTGCCTCCGCAAGCGCCGGCTTTTTGGGAGAACCGAATTCATACTCCCCGTGATGCGCCAGAATGCAGTGCTTAAGATCCGATTCCAGCTTTTTGGGAAATCCCGGAATTTCTTTTGCGGTGTCATGAATCATCTCCGCGCCGATCATAATATGTCCCAGAAGCTGCCCGTCATCGGTATAATCATTCTCCGGAAAGGCAGAAATTTCCACGGTTTTTCCGATATCATGACAGATCGCCGCCGTCAGAAGTAGATCCCTGTTCAGAATCGGATAATATTTTGTAAAATAATAACAAAGATTCGTGACATACAGCGTATGTTGAAGGAGT
>CACVSR010000179.1 GCA_902756775.1 uncultured Lachnospiraceae bacterium
TATAAATAATTCCATAAATAATGGAGGATTCTCCCCAAAAAGATTATTACAAAATTTTAGGATTGGACAAAACGGCAGTATCTATAGATGATATTAAGTCAGCTTATAGGGAACACCTGTGTTGTTCACGCCGGTATAGGCAAAATAGACACCTTTTGACGGGCCTTCACTGAACAGCCTGACAAAAACATCTTTGTAATCGGGGTAAGATTCCAGAACTCCGCTGAAGCGGTCAATCAAAACCACGATTGCGGGCAGATCTTCCGAGACCAGTTCCCGGTATGCCTTCAGAGAATCCACGTGTTCCCTGCTGAATAGCTCTCTTCTCTCACGCACAAATTTCTCCAGCATACGGATGAGTTTATCCAGCTTTTCATCCTGCCCGGTGCCCGCCGTTCCTCCCACCTGCGGAAACGCTTCCATTCCCGCCATATCGCCGATAATGTATATATTGACGTCCTTCGGCGAATACAGACGGCACAGAGATGTGGTAATAGTGCGAAGAAGCATCGTCTTGCCGGAACGGGAGCCTCCGAAAATGCCATAATTTCCATCTTTTGTAAAATTCAGATACTGTATTCCCTGGTCCTGCAGCTCCGGGCGGTCGTAGATCCCGACCGGCACAGACATCCAGGAAGTATCGGAATCGTTCCATTTTTCTCCGTCAAAACCGCCATCCAGAGGCAACTCCTGAATGGCAATGCGGGCCGGAACATCCGGCTTCCATGGCGAGGAGTTTTTCCTGATGCCTGCCTTTTCTGCTGTTTCTGCTATATAGCTAATTACTGCATCAATTTCTTTTCGGTTCGAGACAAACCGGGTTCGATTATCCTCAACCGTCTTGACCCGCCGTCCGTCCATGAGAACCAGGCGGACTTCAAGGCCGCCTGCCCCCTGGCTTTCGTTGTAAGGCGCGCCGGACCAGGCGGACTGGATCAATTCAAATACTTCCGCTTTTTCCGAAGTACCGACGCGGACATAGGCTCTGCCGGCCTGTGTGATCAGCGCCGCATCCGGCTCATGGATCATGACCTTGCTGGCGGATGCGTTCTGCACCTTCATACAGATCTGATACTGCGTATTATTCCAGGTGCCTTCATCCACGGCATCTGCAGGGCTCTGTGTCGCAAGCACCAGGTGCACGCCCAGAGAACTGCCCTTTGCCGCTATGGAATCCACCATCTTCTTCACAGCCGGCCGTTCTTTTATCAGCTCCTTAAACTCATCAAAAACAATGATCAGACGCGGAAGCACTTCTTTGAAATCACCTTTGTGGAACCGGTCGATGTATTCCGTGATGTTGTTAACCTCGCAGGCGGCAAAGATTTCCTCCCGCCTCCGGAGTTCATGTTCCAGAGACTGGAAGCAGCGATCAATTCCAGACCCGCTGTCGGTGACAATGCCGGCTGTGTGCGGCAGCTTTTCGACTGCGTATGCCGTGCTGCCTCCTTTATAGTCAATGACTACGAAAGAGACATCCTGCGGGTGATAGTTGCAGGCCACTGACAGAATCCATGACACCAGAAGTTCACTTTTGCCGGAGCCGGTCATGCCTGCCACCAGGCCATGCGAGCAGTGTCTGTGCAGGGAGAGACTGAAAAGCCGTCCTCCTTCCGTTTCTCCCAGTGGTGCCGTCACTTTTTTTGCACTGCTGTTCTGCTTCCATCTTTGAAGAATCTGCAGTTCCTGTACTTTCTTTACGCCAAAGCACTGCAGAAATGTCACGGAAGTCGGAATTTGTCCTCTGCCCGCCGATTCGTCAATTTCAACGGCAGCCATTCGCCTGCAAAAGCTGTCAAACGATCCGGCGGAGACCGGCGGATCCATCGTAAACCAGGTCTTCTCATTTGCGGCATCCTTAAAAAAGGCTGTCGCGGTCCGGTCATTGTAAGGATCGTCCACATTTACGATATACTGGCAGAAACTGGGCAGATAATACTGCTCGTCATACAGAAACAAAGTCGATATTCCCAATGCAGGGTCATTGGACGCCAGTGACTTTAGAATTCCTTCCGTCTTTTTCCTTGAAGCAAACAGGAAAATATAATGCGGCAGAGGCGTTCTCTCATTTTTCCACTTTTTCTGAATTTCCGGGTCTGTCCGTTCATCGAGAATACTCTTTACTTTTTCAAGGAACTCCCGGTAAGGATCCACCTGTTTCTCCGATTCATCAATCGGATTTGCTTCCAGTGATTCCGGCGTGATCGGATCAAAATTCAGATAC
>CACVSR010000180.1 GCA_902756775.1 uncultured Lachnospiraceae bacterium
TCGAGCAAAAGGGCCTCATCTCCCTAAAAAATCTGATTGGTATCGCCATAGCTTTGGACTACACCTCAGAAATCAAGAACGTCTTCTCGCAACCCAAGTACTCTACGATGGAGGAGTTGCAACAGATAAAAAGAAACGCTAACAAGAAAAAGGCTTACAGACAATGAAACATATAGAATCTTTAGCCGTGAAATATCACCAGGAGAAAGTCGGCACACTGTCATTGAGTGCCGATGGAAAAGTATGCACATTCGAGTATGACAATCAGTGGTTGGCATCTGGCTTTAGTATATCTCCGTTGGAATTGCCACTGAAGCCTGGTCTTTTCATTGCCAAAGCCACCCCTTTCAACGGGAACTTTGGCATCTTCGAAGACAGCCTTCCCGATGGTCTGGGGCTACCACATCCCCGGCATAAACCATCCTGTGGTCAACGCCAGAGTGGAATCCGCGAAAGAAAAACCGTCCTTCTCCGCTGACTGGCTCCAGCACCGCTGCATTATCCCGGCGTCATATTACTTCGAATGGGAACACATCATGCGGCCGGACGGAAAGATGAAAACTGGGGATAAATACGCAATTCAGCCACGGAATTCCACGGTCACATTCCTTGCCGGATTGTATCGGATTGAGGAAGAACGGGATCTGAAATATCCTGTCTTTACGGTTCTCACAAGGGAGCCGAGCACGGAGCTTGCGAAAATCCACAACCGGATGCCGCTGATACTGCCGGAGGCAGCTGCGGATGACTGGATCAGACCGGATTCAGATCCGAATGAACTTGTGGAAGAAGCACTCACAGATATGGTTATGGAGAAAGCTGCGAAATGACAGAAGAGGAATTTTACACAAAGGTAAAGGAAAAGTACGGTTCACGCGGTGTCCGCCAGGCAAAAGAAATGATGAACGGAACAGCGATCTGTGATGGCGTGGAAGTGCCTATTGACAAGGAAGCTCCATACGCACAAGCTCTCATTGCAAAGATGGCACTGATTGCACAACAAAGGCTCTCTGAAAAGTACAGCAGACAGGGCTGCACGGCTGTGGATGACAGAAGGACGAAAACTGATGCCGCTGTTGCAGAGATCGACTCTGCTATTGAGGGATTGGTGCATCGGCAGATAAATTAACCAGGCGAAGAATGGCCACAGTGAAGGGAGGTGAAGTCCTATGACCGTCTGGAACCCATGGCACGGCTGCACGAAAGTCTCCGCCGGCTGCCGAAATTGTTACATGTTTCGGCGCGACAGCAAATATGGGATCGACAGCACTATCGTCCGCCAGACGAAGGAATTCTCTCTTCCAGTGAAGCGGAACCGTCAGAAGGAATATAAGATTCCGACAGGGGAAGTTATTTATACCTGTTTCACCTCCGACTTCTTCCATGAAGCCGCGGATGAATGGAGAGCGCAAGCGTGGTCGATGATAAAGGAACGCTCCGACTGCCACTTCTATATGATCACAAAGCGGCCGGAACGGATCGCAGCGGCTCTTCCACCAATCGGCTGTCTGGAGAATGTTACAATTGTCTGTACCTGTGAAAATCAATACTGGGCGGATCGGAGACTGCCGATATTCTTGTCTCTACCACTCCCCCACAAGGAAATCATCCACGAGCCGATGCTATCGAATATCCACATCGAGAAGTATCTGGAAAAATACAGCTCGGAAATAGAAGCCGTCTCTGTTGGCGGTGAGTCAGGCGAAGGAACCGGTATCCGGCCGCTAAACTTTGGCTGGGTAATCGAGACACAGATGCAGTGCCACGTATATCGTGTGCCGTTCCGATTCCACCAGACTGGCAGCATTCTGATCCGCGGCGATAAGGTCTACCACATTCCAAGAGAAGAACAGGAAAGTCAGGCACAAAAGGCCGGGATGGATTGGGATCCTGGAATTCCGGCGTAAGGGTTTGTATGAACGTATGTTCGGTGCTGAGAGCGAAAAAAATCCCCCGGTCGCGGATGCAGCATTTCTGCCACAGCCCACGCCGGGGGTACATTATTTCATCTATTTTGCATCGCGTCGGTGCGCGGAATCATAACCGTGTACAATCGGAAATATTAAAACCGTCTTCCGGGACCAGATAGACACAGGACGCGCCAGATCACGTTTTAAGAGCCGATTTTCTCCTGCCTTTCCCGTTTTTGTCCACAGGAGTGCCAGAAACGCGACCTGGATCGTCTGAGAGGGGTTGGGGCGCATCCTCTTTTGTTCCTTTG
>CACVSR010000181.1 GCA_902756775.1 uncultured Lachnospiraceae bacterium
GACCACCACAGAAAGAAGGATCGCCAGAGACGCCGCCCTCTGCATGGTCATAAAATTCCCGGATACCCAGACCACCAGCATAACCAGCGGAAGCAGCAGATAAATCTTTTTTATCAGTTTTCCGGCCTTCGGGAGCTGCTCCTTCGGGATGCCCGTCAGATGCAGTTTTTTCGCCTCCAGATGAACGGAAATAAAAATACCGAGAAAGTACAGCACCGCCGGAAGGACTGCCCGTCCGATGATATCCGAGTAGGGAACGCCGACAAAATCTGCCATCAGAAATGCCGCCGCACCCATGATCGGAGGCATAATCTGACCGCCTGTGGAAGCAGCTGCCTCTACAGCCCCGGCAAATTCCGGCTTGTAACCGGTCTTTTTCATCATTGGAATGGTGACCGACCCGGTTGTCACCGTATTTCCCACGGAAGATCCGGAAACCATTCCGCAGAGCGCCGATGAAATAACAGCAACCTTGGCGGGTCCTCCCGCAAACCTTCCTGCCACGCAATTCGCCAGATCAATAAAGAAATTGGAAATGCCCGTCCGTTCCAGAAACGCGCCGAAAATGATAAACACAACAATATATTTGGAGCAGACATTGACCGGCGTGGAAAATACGCCCTCCTTGGTGTAAAACAGGTTGCGGATTAAATACCGCACCCGCCCGAAGAAATCCGGATTGGTAAGGCCGTAGGTCAACGCGTACACCACAAAGAAGGCTGCGACAATCAGAATAGGAATTCCCACGCAGCGCCGGGTGACCTCCACCAGGGCGGCAATTCCGATGATGCCGATGATAATCTGATACCAATGGAAGCGGGTTCCCTGATTTACAATGACGTTCGCCTGAAAGGTAAAGTAGAAAAACGCCCCTGCGCCGAGTACCATAAAAATGATGTCGCTGACCGGCATATGGTTTTCCTTCTGAAGTCCCTTTTTCGCCGGATAAATCAGAAAGCCCATCAGAATAATCAGCCCCATGAACGAAGTAAGCCGTATTTCCTCCAGAAATGTCGCAAACAGGGTGACATAGATGCACCAGACAGAAAACGCGGCCAGTATAATGGTAATGGCCATCTTCGGTTTTCCCGTCCAGATCCGGGTATTGGATTCCCGGTCATATTTTTTCATCACAGAGTCGATATCCGCTTTTTCCGCAACCTCTGCATTCTCCGCCGCGGACTGCTGTCCGGCATGATTTTTCCACTCGCTCACTGAACAGACCCTCCCTCTTCCGTATTCACGGTATACCCGTGCTCCGCGTAATACTGCGCTGCTCCTTCATGGTAGGGCACCGTTGTAATGCTTGTGGCAGTCTCCAGGGAAAGCTCCTCTCCCTTTGCGTTTTCCTCCGCGATCTCCTCGCTGTGATCAAAAATCGCTGCCGTCAGGTCATGAACCATTTCTTTATCCGCCGCGGCAGACACAATAACCGTTGCCTCGACCGTGATGGTTTCTACAGGCTCATCCTGTCCCGGATAGGTGCCGGCAGGAATCTCCAGTGCCTCATAATACGGGCACTTTTCCAGAATCCGATCCCTCAGATCCTTGTCAATATTCAGCAGTCTCACCCCGTTTGTAGTGGCCAGCTCCGTAATCGCCGATGTAGGCGCCCCCGCCACAATAAACGCGGCGTCAATCTTGCCATCTTTCAGTGATTCTTTGGAATCCTCAAACGACTGATACTGGGGCTTAATATCATCCAGAGAAAGTCCTGCTCCCTCCAGCACATCCAGAGCATTAAAATATACGCCGGATCCCGCTTCTCCAATGGAGACGCTTTTCCCTTTCAGATCCGCCACGGAATTGATATTTTTATCCATAGTGATCAGCTGCACCGTCTCCGCGTAAACACAGCCGAGCACGCGGAAATCGTGGGTGGCTCCGTCCTTTTCAAAAGCTCTGGTTCCGTTCCATCCGTAAGTCATGACATCCGACTGGGTAAAGCCAAGCTGGAAATCCCCGTCCTGGATACTCTGGATATTTACCTTCGATCCGCCTGTGGACACCGCTGTCACCCGGACATCCGCGTAATCCTTCATGTACTGGGCAAGCACTCCGCCATAGGAATAGTAAGTTCCCGCCGTTCCTCCCGTGCCGAACATCATACGG
>CACVSR010000182.1 GCA_902756775.1 uncultured Lachnospiraceae bacterium
CGAAAGACCGCCTGAAAAGCCCTGCTCTCCGGCGGTGTAATTCCCTTCTTCAGGAGCAGATTCCGCAGAACCCGGTTCTCTTCCTGCAGCTCCCGGATAATCTTCCTCTCTGTTTCGCTGGTATATTCGTCAGTGGTCATATCAAATATCTCCAAAGAACTTATTAATCTTCCACATCCCTTGCTTATCAGAGCCTACTCTTTCTATGACTCCCTTTTCTTTTAATTCCTTAATCAACCTTGCAATCTTTGCCCTGCTGAAGCCGGTATTCCCTGACAATTCACTATATGTGCCACTGGGATGTTTTTTTATCTCAAGATAAATCAGTGCTGCCTCTTCCGACAGCAATGATTTTACAGTCTCATTCTCTTTTTCAGTCTCATTTACAGTCTCATTTACAGTCTCGTTTACAATCTCATTTACAGTCTCATTCGTGTTTACAGTCTCATTTACAGTCTCACTGGATAGATCATTTTCCATTGAAAACGCAGGTTTAAGCGGAATTGAAATAATAAAAATGTCACCCTCTCTTAAGACCGGCTCCGCACCGGAATAAAGTCTGGTATACTTAAAGAGATTCCTCGTTCCACTGCCCAGTTCATCTGCATTGCCGATTTCATGAAAGAAAGATGCAATCAGAGGATTCTTAGGATCCGGATTCAAATTTTCCGGTGTGATTTCACCCGTCATAGATGCCCGGCAGGCATTTTCCGAATACAGTCTGTTTTTTTCAATTATCAATTTGGCAATATAAGAACTGCTGTATTCCCGGTGAATCAGGATATTGCTGATCATTTCTCGCGCAATCCTGTCCCGAAGGCTGACACTTACTGTACCCTCAAGTGAAAACTTATCCGGAAGATTCTTTGCCACAAACTCCATTAGTCTGTCAAAACTTTCGATCAAATTCGTCCGCACAAGTTCCCGATCGTCATAGCGATCCAGATTTACTCTGCGCAATAGTGCATCCGTACGATATGCAGGACAAATATCCCGAATCACTTCATCCTTTCCGAGCAAAAGAATACCTGCCAGGTTATAGCCTTTTTCTCCGGTCGCCCTATTTTCCCCATAAAGGCCGGCGCTTTTCAATAATTCTTCATCCGAAAGATCTTTCCATGGATGATTCGGAATCCGGTTTACCGCTCTTCTCCTGCATTTAGCCAAAACATCTGTCCGTAAATCTCCATTATCTACGAACTTGTAAATACGTTTCTCCGTAAAGATATTCTGCTTTCGGATATACATTTCTGCAATTGCAGATGTGGAAGTCACTTTCACATCCGCATCATCTACCCGGTCGTAGATGACATTCTTAAATTTGTGAACTTCGCCGCTCGGTGCCACATGTACATGAATAATCGTATGCCCATCGTACTTAAGAATCTCCGGAGCCAGATAAACCGTCGGCTCCATAAGTTTCGGATTGCTGATGACCTTCACAAAATTTTTGACCATGGATGATGCGGCTTTTTCCGGCACACCCACTACTGTCCCATCATCCAATACACCGAGAAAAAGATCTCCTCCGAAACGATTCAGAAAAGAGCAAACGCTCTCATAGGTATTGGCTTCAACACCATTCCCGCCTCTTTTAAATTCAACGGCAATCGTTTCACCGACGGAAAAAACCTGCCTTAACTTCGCGTCATCCATACCGCATTCCTTTTCAGATGGAAAATCCATGCCTGTCAACTACTTTTCGATGATAACACAAAGCCGAAACTCCTGCCCCTTTTTTTCGATTATCCCATTTATCTGGTTAAGATTTTGGTTAAGAAAAAAAGGAGGCTGCCCGCTCCTCCTTTCCATTACTGCATTTCAACGATTTTGTTCTGTGCGTTCGAGTCCCGACCGCGGAATATCGTAAGGAGGGGCCCAGGCAAAGGCTTTCAGAGCCTTTGCCTGGGAAGATTCCTTGCGATGTTCGAGTCATGCTAGCCGGGACATACGAAGCATGTTTCCGACCGATTCTGAAAAAACACATTTCTTCTTTCCCCAGTGACATCTCCATCAGCTCCGCTGCCGCCTGCACGTCCTTTACCCGGATGAGGTTGTCCCAGGCGTCCGCCTTGCCGAGGAGGT
>CACVSR010000183.1 GCA_902756775.1 uncultured Lachnospiraceae bacterium
GCGGATAATAGCCTTGATTCTTGCCTTTACCTCCAGAATGTTGAATGGCTTGGTGATATAGTCATCGGCCCCGTACTCCAGCCCCATAATCTTGTCCATGTCCTCACCTTTTGCCGTCAGCATAATGATCGGGACATTGGAAAATTCCCGTACCTGCTGGCAGACCTGCAGGCCGTTCATTTTAGGAAGCATGAGATCCAGTAGCACAATGTCATAATCGTTGGCGCGGATCATCTCCAGAGCCTCTTCTCCGTCATAGGCACTGTAAACCTCGAACCCGTCCTGCTCCAGGGAAAAACGAATTCCCTTGACAATCAGCTTCTCATCATCTACAACAAGCACTTTCCTGGCCATTCTGACATTACCCCTTACACTTCAATCTGATCTTTTATCTTCTGGAAGCTTTTTTCTCCGATCCCGCTTACATTCTGGATATCTTCTGCAGAAGAAAATTTTCCATGTTCCTCCCGGTATCGGATAATATCCTCTGCCCGACTCTCTCCAATGCCGGACAGTTTCATAAGCTCTTCCTTTCCTGCTGTATTAATATTGATTTTTCCGGAATTCCCTCCGCCCGACTGCTGTGTTCCCGAAGGAGTTCCCGCTGCCGTCCCGGAAAAGCCCGGCGCATTGGTTTCTTCCACCGAATACACGGTTATCTGCTGGCCGTCGGAAAGCAGCTCCGCCTGATTTATCATCTTTCTGTCCGCCGTCTCGGTCATCCCTCCTGCCGCATCCAACGCCTGGTAGACACGGCTGTTCTCCGGAAGTTCGTACACGCCGGGTCTGGAGACCTCCCCGCAGACATAGACAAAAAGCGTTTTCGTTTTCCCGGAAGTTTCCTTCACAGATATACTTCCAACTGCATTGTCACTGGAAATCGTCTCAGAAGCACTTTCCCCGATCCGGGCACCGGAATCCGCCACGGAATAGACCGTCCCGGACTCTCCGCATCCGCACAGTATCAGGAAGCAGGCTATGACTGCCAAAGCCCTGCCTGATTTCTTCATAAGCATCACCTCCTGCAGTAAATCCGCAGGTCCCCTGCGATGCACAATCATATTCTAGCGAATCTGAAAATTATTTACAAGGCAAAATCCCGGAAAGGAATCGCTTCTTATGGCTTCTCCCAAAGAGTTCTCCCATATAATGAAATACAGCCGGTGGAATCTGCCCCGCCGGCTGTCTGGATGTATGAAACAAGTTCTTTATTCGATTTTATTTTTCTGCTTCTTTTGCCACGGCCTTCTGCTTTGGTGTCTCCAGGCCTTTAAACACTTTGGCCTTGGTGAGCATGGTGCTCATAAACCAGAACATTGCCACATTGATCGGAAGAAGGATCAGTTCCTTCACAATTCTGGCCGGGAAAATGACCATGTAGCCTTTTCCGTACAGCAGAGTCAGCCAGTAGGTATTCAGCAGCATGTTGATAAATACCGTAACCAGACTGTTTGTAAGGATAATCCTGCGAAGTGTGAGGGGCTTCTTATACAGAAGTACACCGTAAATCAGACCGCTCAGAATACCGGAGATAGTAAATCCCGGAAAAAAGGGACCGGTCGGTTTGATCATGTAGTTTATGATGTCCGAAAGGCCGCCTTCCAGCATGCCGACAACCGGGCCAAAAAGCATTCCTGTCAGCTCATGAGTCAGGAATGTGAAGCTGATCCGGATGGATTCTGTCAGCTGTACGCTGAAAAAGCCGAGTACCACGGCAAGCGCCAGAAGCATGGCGGCAACCGCCAGTGATCTGGTTTTCTTCAGCTCTTTTGCAGATTGTGCGAAACGTTCTTTAAGTCCCATAAAACAAAACACCTCCTCTGCAGTAGCCCTAAAGCTACGCATAAGAAGGCAGTTTCATTATGTGTAGCAGTGGGATTCGGTAAGATGCACCGCAAACATAAATGTTCTTCGTCTTGCCGACTTACATCCCGCCAGCTCGCACTTGACGCGCATCTTCCTACTCTGCTTCCTTATTCAGTTGAAATTTACGCCTTAATAGTACGCTCCGGA
>CACVSR010000184.1 GCA_902756775.1 uncultured Lachnospiraceae bacterium
TCGGAGGGAACACGGTTGCCGTCCGGTGTATTCCGGAAGCCATCTACGTCCGAGATTTCTGTCAGGCCGGTCAGGACGCCCTTCCCGTTGGAATCACGCAGTCCCCTTTTCACATCATATTCCTGATACAGGGTCAGATCAATTTTCCCGGATTTCCGGCTGTATTCAATCAGCTTCTGCAGTTCTCTGTCTCTGGTCTCCGGATCCATGGTCATAAGAACACCTCCGTTGTCATAAAAAGAAAGCGATTAACCCGCGCGCCGCCATTGGCACAAGGTTAATCGCAGAAGCCGGAAATCAGACTCGAACTGACGACCCCCTCATTACGAGTGAGGTGCTCTACCAACTGAGCTATTCCGGCACGCGCGGATACGCACATCAACTATTATACAGACTCCGCGCAAAAGTGCAAGAAAAAAATTTAACAGATTACCTGCCGAGTTTCTCCGCCAGCATGCGGACATTTTCATACTCCACGGAATTCAGCATGGAAGAACTGAACTGATCCGCCGGAACACTTTCTGTGTACCAGGAGAACTGACGGTAGTAGTCCAGCCACCAGTTGCTCCGGAAGATATAGCCGTGGCGGGCATAAATATCGTTGATGGCAAGCTGGGCCTGCCCGTCCGAGAGAGCATCCACATCCCCCTGTGTAAGAAGCACGGAACTGCTGTTCGGGAAAATCTGTCCCGCTGTGGAGGACGAAGCCGCCTGCGTCGGAGCTGCCGTAACCGCTGTGGGCGCGGGCGTCGCCTGCTGGGTCGGGGCAGGTGTCGCCGGTGCAGCTGTTGGCGTCGGTGTGGATTCCACTGTCGGCTCCGGTGCCGGGGTCTCTGTCGGCGTGGGCGTCGGCGTCTCGGTCGGCGTAGGTGTGGCTGTAGGCGTAGGCGTTGCCGTCGGTGTAGGCGTCGCTGTTACCGTTGGCGTCGCCGTTGTTTTTCCTGTTGTGGCCTTGCTGCCGTTTCCCTCCCCGGCCGCGGCAGAACTGGTGGTCACAGATGCCGTCGTATCAGTTCCCCGCTGCTGGCGCAGAAGCATAAAGGCCATAATAGCTACCACACAGGCGGCAGCCACACAGACACAGGCCAGGGTGACAATCAGCTGTCTCTGCCTCTTGACTTCCTGCTGTCTTCTTAATCTTGCCTCCGCCCTTCGCTGCTTATAGGGATCCTCCTCGAATACAAAGTCCCTGCCACGAAGCTCCTCCGCCTCGCTCTCCAGTTCCTCACGGCTGTAAGGTTCCGGATTTTCCAGATTTTCTTCCCATCCTCCGAAACCATCGTCCTCTTCCGTGGCGCTTTCCGGATTGCTTTTCCTTCCGGCCTCACTGTTCCAGATATCCTCCGGTGCCGCGGCAGAAGTATTTTCCAGATCTGTCAGGACATCTGCAGACGATTCCGGCGTTTTCTGACCGCCGTCCGCATCCCCCTCCGGAGCGGCTGCTTCCGAGATCTCCGGACCGGAAACCAGCTCTTCTGTGGTACTTTCCCCGCCGCTGTCATTGCTTCCGTCTTCTTTGTCCGCGCCGCTCTTCCCGGAAATGCTGTCATCGAAAGATGAATCCGCAGAAGCATCCGGATATTCGGCCGCAGCTGCAGAAGCCGTTTCTGCCTGATCCGCTGCCGGAAGCTCTTCCACGCCGGATGCCTTGACGGCATCCGCCGTTTCGGAAGAAGCAGCCTCCAGAACCTTCTGTGAGAGCTCTTTCTCCGCAGTCTGTGTCTCCTTCAGTTCTTTTTCTGCTCCGCTGTCCGGAGTCCCCGGATTCTCCCTGACATCCCTGTCCGTTACGGGCTTTTCTGCGGAAACAGCCTTTACATCTGCCGCGTTTCGGCTGTTTCCACTCCTGTTTCTTCTGTTTCTGTGAGAGCGTCTGCTCCCGGTGTTATCAGCCATGCTAACTATCTTCTCCTTCGCTTTTGTATCGGTTTCTTTCCAAAGCCGCTCCGCAAAAACCGGCGGCTTTACAGACTATTATACCTTACATCAGGAGTCAATTTCAATAATATA
>CACVSR010000185.1 GCA_902756775.1 uncultured Lachnospiraceae bacterium
CCGCAGGTGTGGAGACTAACGGCGTCGGTTACCTGAATCATGTGGACAGCACAAGTCGTATTACCCTTATTGATGCGGATGGAACGGTTCTGTTTGATAATGAAGCCGATGTGGACAAGATGGAAAATCATTCAGACCGCTCGGAGATTGAAGAAGCTGTTCAAAGCGGAAGCGGGCAAAGTATCCGGCGTTCGGCTACCCTGACAAGGGAGACTATTTATTATGCGAAAAAGCTTCCGGATGGATCGGTTATCCGGGTGGCGCAGAACCTGAGTTCTGTCTGGATGCTGCTGCGCAGGCTGCTGCAGCCGGCTGTTATTATTTTTATGGTTACCATTATGCTGTCCCTGTTTCTCTCCATGAAAGTTTCCAAAAAGATACTGGGACCGCTGAATCATCTGGATCTGGACGAGCCGGAAAATAATCAGACCTATGAGGAGCTGTCTCCTCTTCTGGAGAGAATATCCAGGCAGCAGATGCTGATCCGGGAACGGGAACACAGCGAAAGTGTCCGAAGAGAGACGTTCCGCCGCGATTTCACGGCAAATGTATCGCACGAGCTGAAAACCCCGCTTACCTCTATTTCCGGCTTTGCTGAAATTATGAAGGACGGAGGAGTTCCTGAAGATACGGTCAGAGATTTTTCCAAATCCATCTATGAAGAGGCCAGCAGGCTTATTTCTCTGGTGAACGATATTATCAAGCTGAGCCGTCTGGATGATGAAAAGATGGAATACGAGTGGGAAATCATTGATACCTACGCGCTTTCCGGTGAAATTCTGAACCGGCTGAAGCCGGAGGCGGATAAAAAGAATGTCCGCCTGATGCTGGACGGAGATCACGGAAAAATAAGAGGCGTCCGCCAGGTTGTGACAGAAATGATCTTTAATCTGTGCGATAATGCCATTAAATATAACAAACCAGGCGGCAAGGTTCTGGTAAGAATAGCGACGACGCCGAATCATGTCAGCGTCTGTGTTGAGGATAACGGGATTGGAATTCCGGCTAAGGATCTGAAACATGTATTTGAGCGTTTTTACCGGGTGGACAAGAGCCACTCCAAAGCAGTGGGAGGTACCGGCCTGGGACTCTCTATCGTAAAACACGGAGCCGGACTGCATCATGCGGCCATTCAGGCTAACAGCCGTCCGGGGAAAGGAACCTCAATCACACTGCGGTTCCGCAGGGCGGATCTGTCTGCTGGGAAATAAAATGCAGGTGTTTCTTTGTTGGCGGTTTGAATAACCAAACGCTGTGAAGAAACACCTTTTTTGTGCAGATTTTTGTGTATTTTTTCAAAAACACTGGCTAGAACAAAGGGTATGCGGTACAATGTTAAGTAGCAATATTTACTGCGCTCTGTCAGGAGGCGGTATATCAAAATGAAAGAGGAGGTCATTTTCCTATGCAAAGTGAAATGTTGGCAATGATTCTTGCCGGCGGCCGGGGAAGTCGGCTAAAAGACCTGACTAGCAAGGTTGCCAAACCTGCAGTTTCTTTTGGCGGGAAATACCGGATTGTGGATTTTCCCCTCTCCAACTGTGCAAACAGCGGGATTGATGTAGTCGGTGTTCTTACGCAGTATGAGTCAGTTCTGCTGAACAGCTATGTGGCAAACTCCGGGCGCTGGGGACTGGACACCAAGGACAGCGGCGTGTTTGTGCTTCCGCCCATGGAAAGAGCGGATGCAGCTCTGGATGTATACCGCGGTACTGCTGATGCTATTTCACAGAATATCGCATTCATAGATAATTATGATCCGGAATACCTTCTTATTCTGTCCGGAGATCATATTTATAAGATGAATTATGACAGGATGCTTCAGTATCATAAGGAAAAGGGAGCAGACGCGACCATTGCGGTCATCGGAGTCCCGATGAAGGAGGCCAGCCGGTTTGGTATTATGAATACCGGCGAGGATGGAAAGATTGTCGAGTTTGAAGAAAAGCCGGAGCATCCGAAGAGCAATCTGGCCTCCATGGGCATCTATATTTTTAACTGGA
>CACVSR010000186.1:0-618 GCA_902756775.1 uncultured Lachnospiraceae bacterium
GGGAGTAGAGTCCGATGGACGGGATTCCCATTCCGCTTCCCATAACCGAGACCTCTTTACCCTCGTAGGTTCCGGTAAAACCCAGCATATTGCGGACGTCATTAAAAACGACCGGATGCTCCAGATACGTTTCCGCCACATATTTCGCGCGGAGCGGATCCCCCGGCATCAGCACAACCTTTGCGACATGTGTTCCGTCTTTGATTTCCATACAGGCGGATGGTGATGGTGTTCCCATAAGTAAGACCTCCTTGTTTTTCCTGTCATTCTGTTCTGCAGACTTTTCCCATGCGGAAGGCATCCGAAATATCCGAACTTTCCCGGCGCCTGCAGTGTTTGTAACCGATCCACAATGGTTCCGTTCTCCCGTCCGGCAGGACCGGAGAACCGTACCTATCTTACCATATTCCAGAGTGCCGGAAAACATTTCGCCGCGGATTCCTGCGCACCGCCGAAAAACCGTCGGTGAAATGTCTGACAGCAGAAATACGCTTCAGCAGTCTCCATGGCTTAAAGCTGCTTTTTCTGCTAAAATAACGGTGAAAGATATAAAAGCAGGAGAAATCCGGGCGCCGCCGGGGCATCCGACATAAAAGAAATATAAAAAAGAACTTTACG
>CACVSR010000186.1:633-2048 GCA_902756775.1 uncultured Lachnospiraceae bacterium
CATGGAGGAGCAGTATAGAAAAATGACACAGGAACCAGTCAGCAGGCTGATCTTGTCTCTGTCTCTTCCGACAATCGTCTCTATGCTGGTGACAAATATCTACAATATGGCAGATACCTGGTTTGTCAGCGGAATCGGGACAAGCGCGTCCGGGGCGACCGGCGTAGTTTTCGGTCTGATGGCAATTCTGCAGGCCTTCGGTTTTATGTTCGGCCACGGGGCCGGAAGCAACATCTCCCGCCTCCTTGGAGCCAGAAACGTAGAACACGCACGGAACTTCAGCGCCGACAGCTTCTATCTTTCCATCGGCGCCGGAACACTTGTCATGGTTCTGGGACTTATTTTTATGAATCCGCTGATGCGCCTTCTGGGGAGCACCGAAACGATTCTTCCCTATGCCAGAGATTACGCCTTCTATATCCTGATCGCAGGACCTGCGCTGACATCCTCCTGCGTCATGAATAATATCCTTCGCTACGAGGGAAAGGCCTTTTATGCCATGATCGGACTGACAAGCGGCGGTATCCTGAATATTTTCGGAGACGCCTTTCTGATCCGGGTTCTGCACATGGGAATTGCCGGGGCAGGACTGTCCACAGCCGTCTCCCAGTACATCAGCTTTTTTATACTGCTTCTTCCCTATCTGAGGGGAAAAACGCAGAGCAGCTTCTCGCCCCGGTATTTTGTGTGGAACAGCCGCCTGATCCGCAACATTGTCATGACGGGAACACCCTCCCTGCTCCGGCAGGGACTGAACTCCCTGTCCACCATGGTGATGAATAATTTTGCCGGCGTCTACGGAGATGCCGCCGTAGCAGCCGTCTCCATTGTCACCCGGATTGTCATGTTCCTGAACTGCGTCACCATCGGAATCGGCCAGGGCTTCCAGCCGGTTTCCGCCTTTAACTACGGCGCCAAAATCTACCGGCGGGTAAAAGAGGGATTTCTTTACTCCCTGAAATCCGCCCTGCTGCTGATGGCGGCTTTAAGCATCCTGGCATGGATCTTTGCCCCGCAGCTGATTGAATGGTTCCGGGACGATCCGGAGGTGATCCGTATTGGCGAGAAAATGCTGCGGATTCAATGCATCGGCATGTTTATCAGCCCTCTCTCCGTCTACGGGGACATGATGTTTCAATCCATCGGAAAGGCGAAAACCGCCTCCTTCATGGCCTCTCTCCGCCGCGGCATCCTGCTGATTCCGCTGGTGATTCTTCTGACCTCCCTTTTCGGGCTTACCGGCCTGGAGTGGTGCCAGGGCATAGCGGAGATCCTAACAGCAGCCATCACCATGCCTTTTGTAATCCGATTTTTTATGCGTCTGCCGGATCCGCCGCTGTCTGGAGACGATGCCCCGTAGAAAACATTGCCTTAATCTGAAAACGGACACACGAAGGATTATTAACAGGACGCGC
>CACVSR010000187.1 GCA_902756775.1 uncultured Lachnospiraceae bacterium
ACCTTATCGAAGGCCTCTCCCGCCGCGTCATCACGGCTTCGTCCGAGGATTTCAAACTCCCCGTAGTCCTTCACCAGCACCAGGTGGGTGTGACCGCCGGAAATAATCTCACACATAAAAGGCGGCTCCAGATCCGGATGCTCAATGTAATTGGCAGAGACATGCCCCTCGATATGATGCACTCCTACCAGAGGGATATCCTTCGCCCAGGCAATCGTCTTTGCCTCGGAAACTCCCACCAGAAGAGCACCCACCAGCCCCGGACCATAAGTGACACCGATCGCGTCCAGATCGTCCAGCGTGACCCCTGCTTCCTCCAGTGCCATCCGGATCACCTGGTTTATTTTCTCAATGTGCTTTCTGGATGCAAGTTCCGGAACCACACCTCCATAAAGCGTGTGCAGATCAATCTGCGAAGAAATGATATTGGAAAGCACCGTGCGTCCGTTTTTCACCACCGCAGCAGCAGTTTCGTCACAGGAACTTTCAATTCCCAGTATTAATGTATCCTTCATAAGGTCTTCTTTCAAACTTGATAGTAAAATTTATTTTCAAAGCATAAATCTGCGGGTCCGGATAACTGCGAGCCCCAAACTATTGCCGGCCATGTCGGTAAAAACGTTTCCCGGAAGCTGTTCAGGATTCCTCCTGGAAATTCAGCTCCACCTTCCGCCCGTCCTTCCCGGCCAGTGCCCTGGGGAAGATTTTTTTCACCTCGTCCATATACTGTTTCGGATAGACCATGGACGGTGAGTAATGCGTCAGCCACATCTCCTGCGGCTGCGGATCCGCAGCTGCCGCCAGACGGGCAGCCTCATACATGGTCATGTGCTTGTGCTCTCTGGCCTTCTCCTCTTTCTCCGGCTCCCCGTACATTCCCTCGCAGATAAAAAGGTCTGATCCGGAGGCATGCTCTGAGATCTGCGAAACCGGACGGGTGTCCGTGCAGTAAGTTACTTTCAGTCCCTTTCTTGCCCCGCCCAGAACCATATCAGGCGTGAATCTTCTTCCATCCTCCGCTTCAATGACATTCCCTTTTTGCAGAGGATTCCAGTATTTCAGCGGTATTCCGGCAGCCTTTGCCCGCTCCGCGTCAAATTTTCCGGCACGCAGTATTTCCAGGGAATACCCGTAGCAGACCATGTTATGCTGAACCCGGAAAGCGGTGATCCGGTAGCCTTTCCTCTCGATGACCTGTTCCCTGTCTCTCAGCTCTATGCACTGAACCGGGAACGGCAGTTCCGGAGCAATGACACGCAGGCCGGACAACACACGCTCCAGTCCCTTCGGACCGATCAGCACCAGCGGCTCCGTCCGCTCGGAATTTGCCATGGCAAGAAGAATTCCCGGCAGACCGCTGATATGATCCGCATGGAAATGCGTAAAGCAGATGGTATCTATCGCCTTAAAGTATCTATCGCCTTAAAGGTATACCCCTGCTCTTTTATGGCAATCTGCGTTCCCTCTCCGCAGTCAATCAAAAGAGAGCTTCCGTTAAACCGCGTAAGCAGGGAAGTGAGCCACCTGCCCGGAAGCGGCATCATGCCCCCGGTTCCCAATAAACATACATCTAACATATAAAATCTCCATTCTGCCTGCATTCCCTTTGCCGGACAGCAAATTTCTACTTTTCCTTCCTGAAACTGCCGTACCAGGCCGAAAAATCAGGTAAGGAACCGGGATTCTGTCACACTGTAGATCCCGCGCGGGGTGCACCGGATCGACGGTATGACCGGAAGAGCCATAAAAGACAGCGTAATAAACGGATCCATGTCTCTGGGCACGCCCATTCTGTGTGCACAGGTAATCATCCGCCTCAGCTTTTTATTCACATAGGTATAGCTCTTGTCCGAGATCAGCCCCATCACCGGAAGCTCCAGAGTGTCAAAGACTTCTCCATTCCGGACAATGGTGTAGCCGCCGTGCGTCCGCTCGGAATTTGCCATGGCAAGAAGAATTCCCGGCAGACCGCTGATATGATCCGCATGGAAATGCGTAAAGCAGATGGTATCTATCGCCTTAAA